>NZ_RQEY01000002.1 GCF_004770105.1 Leptospira andrefontaineae
TCGTTATTTAAGAAATTCATCATCTGATTGGATGCATATAACAAAGTTGCATCCATGTTTTGGACTTTGCAAGAATGACCGCTTGCACAGACCACACAAGAGGTATCTCCCGCACTACAGGTGGTAGCAAAATAAGTTCCGGTAAGAGAACTGCTACTTGTATTCACAACAGCGCTATAACAAGTAGAAGTATAAGTGCAAGTCCCTGTGGTGAAACTGCTCATATTGGAATCATACCAGCCCTTAACGCAAGTATCTCCGTTTAAGCAGCCAATATTATAATTGAGCATTGTCCCGCTTGTAGAATCAAAGATAGCAGGCATAGTATAACCAGTCTGCAAAGCATTCGTTACATTATTGATCGCAGTTTGGAAAGCCTTACCGTCCGCATTCAAACCAGTACGGATAGAAATGTTTTCCTCTTCTTCTCCGTCGCAGATATGACCGGTCGTACAACTTGCTTCTAAATATTTCTTATCCGTTGTATCGTAAAGAACACTTACACAAGATTGGCCGAGAGGACAAGCACCCTGGCTGAAAAATTGTCCAGTTGCCTTATCGTATTCATACGTATTACAAACATGGCCCGAGCCACAGGTCGCGGTCAGATATGAATTCGTATTATTATCATAAAGGACATTGATGGAGTTCCAAAATAAATCGTTATTATTCAGATACGTTTGATAACCGTCCAGGCTAGATTGGATCTGATCTTTTACATTTGCTTCTGTTTGTTGCACCATAGCTAAGTAAGTTTGGTATTGGCTCTCTGTTTGGTTGATCTGGTTTAGAATATTCTGATAACTTTG
>NZ_RQEY01000003.1 GCF_004770105.1 Leptospira andrefontaineae
CGCGGGCCTAAGGGCTCATCCCTTGTGTGACAGAATCATAAGTAGGATGGAAATTTTAACGTTAGAAAGTATCGAAGAAGTTCAGAAGAGGCGTATAACGGGAATATTTATCTGAAATGGGATATTGCTCAAGGGTCATTCAAAAGAAAACATCTGCTGATAACCCATCTTAAAGCCTTGATCGTAAGTATTATCCTTTCTCATCCCATATAAACCGCTAAAGAAAACTCGTCCCCCATCTCCTATCTTATACTGAACTCCAGGATGAAGATTGAATGAATCAGAACGAGGAGCCGGTATCGTATCTTCCACTGCCATACGATAGGTAGTTTCTAAAAGAAGGATCCAATTCGAATTCGTTTCGTAAGAAAGAGTGGCCCCTGCTTCCATATAACGATAATATTTATCCTGGACCGGATCTCTAAACTTAGAATCGGTTTCTCTTTCGTATAAACCGAAAGCTTGGAACTTAGTTCTACCAAAATCCAATACAAAACCTAAATGAGGGCGAACCAAAAGAAGATCAGGATTTCTTTCTCCGATCCAAGGTTCGGATACAGAAGGTCCGTAAACGTTTACACCTCCTCCTATAGAAAATATCCCGAAGGTAAAAAATGTTTTTAGACCTGCCTTCCATCTATCCCAACCACTCCAAGGTGTAGCCTGAGTAGCATATTGATCCACATATCCGTACCCCGCAGAAACGGAAAAATGATCTCCTAATTTCAACTCTCCGTCCAAAGAAACATTACGATTGCGATCATAATTTTCAGAGTTTCTATATTCTTTAGCGCCCGCGCTAATTACAAATATATTATATACTCCGACTGACTGTCCCCAAGCAGGATAAGGGATTACGGTTTTGTCTGAGGCAAAAATTTCTGCGAACGGACTTAAGAATAATAGAAGGAGTAAGAATCTATACTTCATAATAGAAACTCCATCCAAAACTCAGGTAAAGTTGCTTTAAGATATTCTCTTACTCTTTGGGAAAGAATTCCATATCCCTCGTCCGTTAAGTGACCGCCGTCCAATAACATCTCGCTATGGATCAGATTTTCCGGATCTATCCTAGGTAAGAAGGTTACCTTCTCCTTCATTTCTAAATTGATCATAGACGCAGCTTTTGTCGGCCAAGGAAGTTGTACCGTCCATACGTTCAATACAATGATATAGTCACAATGGTTGTTTAATATCTCTAAGGTCTTAAGCTGACGTTGAACAGTAGCATCGACTTCCTCCCAAGTGGGTTCGAAATTATTGAGGAAATCGTTTACACCACCGTTCAACATACAGGACCGATATCTCATTGTTTCATTTTCAGCAGCCTCTTGGATCTCGTAGGTCCTTCTTCCAGGAAACGCTTTCTTATATGTCTCAAACTCAGGAAACTGTTGCTCCACAGGCCAAAAGGCAGAGATACTATCTCCGAAGAGTGCAAAGCTAGGTTTGTATAATTTGGATTCTTTAGATTGGATTCGATCCTGAACGCAGGCCCCTAACAGAAGTGCCAGCGCCAAAACAAAAACTGAAAACCGATTAAAAACTCCCCTGGTTTTCGAAAGGAAAGAAAGAAGCCTCAACTTCTTCTGGAAATAAATTATATTCATTTTTCATAATGCTCTATAAATTAGGACAAGGAAAGAAAGGAGAATGTTCCAATTTTCCTAAAAATAGAGTGACGGTGACCGGAGTTCAACAAAACTTAAAGTGCACTTTAATATTATATTTTAATAATACAATTGGAATGCGGTTCATTTTTATTAACACAATGTATTAAAAATTATTCCCTGAGTGAGAAGAAAAAATAAGGCTAGGACTGATGTTTAAATTAATCGATTAAGACCACAGCCCGTAGTAAAACCCATGGACGAAAACTATAGTCCGATAGACTCTGGTCTCGAAGTGCGGACTTTTATACTAGACCAAAAATCCATTCGGACTCCTTATTATAATCTAGCTTTAGAAGAAGCTCTTGCAGTCCAACTAGTATCCGGTGGATATTCCGGTGGAGTTCGGTTCTGGGAAGGACCTAGGTCCATTATAATGGGTCTCTCTGAAAAACCGGAGCTAAGCGCAGGGAAAGAAAATACGGAAAGTTTCCTCGCGATATTCCGGAAAAGGCAAGCTCCTAAAAAACCTTCTCCAACAGATCCGGTTTATATTGCCAGAAGAGCAAGCGGTGGAGGGACAGTTGTTCATGAGCCTGGATGGAATCTGAACTTCAGTCTTTTTGTTTCCCTAGAAGTGAAACCCGAACTGTATCCGGTCTCCAATTCTTATAATATATTCTTAGGCTTAATATCGTCCGCCTTGAATAAACAAGGACTAAAGACAAAATGTAAGGGTAAGTCTGATCTTGCCTTGGAGCTTTCTCCGGATGTATGGAAAAAAATTTCGGGTAATGCTCAATTCAGAAAGAAGAACTGCATCGTACAACATGGGACCTTGATCCTGGACTCAAGACTTATTCCCTTGGTGTCGGACCTCCTACCCCATCCTCCGGAAGAACCCGAATATAGAAAAGGCAGAAGTCACGATGAATTTGTGACCTCCTTACCAGCCTCTTTTTCGCCAGGAAAATTCAAACAAGACCTTTCCCTTTTATTTGCGGATTATCTGGGGGTTGAAATCCTAGGTACCGAAGCGGATCCTTCCTTCTTTCGAAACGTTCGCAAGATAGCAGATCGGCTGTTTCAGGAAAAATATTCAAATCTAGGATATATCCTGGGAGAATGATTCTCGCAGGACACGACAGAGGAAAAAATGAAATACCTTCCCCAACAAGACCCCGAAATTTTCAAAGCCTTACAAGCGGAAGACCAAAGACAGGAACAAAACCTGGAAATGATCGCTTCCGAAAACTTCGTGTCCAGAGCCGTTTTGGAAGCTTATACTTCCACGCTTACCAATAAATATGCGGAAGGATATCCTGGAAAAAGATATTATAACGGATGCGTAAACGCAGACGCTGTAGAGTCCCTGGCTATTGAAAGAGCAAAAAAGATCTTCAAAGCGGAATATGCAAACGTTCAGCCGCACTCCGGTGCGCAGGCAAATATGGCGGTCTTCTTGGCTACCATGGAACCGGGAGATTCTTTCTTAGGAATGAATCTGGCTCATGGAGGACATTTAACTCATGGTTCTCCGGTAAATATCAGCGGAAAATATTATAAACCGATCCCTTACGGTGTAGATCCTAAAACCGAAACCATAGATTATGATGCTCTTGCATCTCTTGCAAAAGAACATAAGCCTAAATTGATCGTAGCAGGTGCCTCTGCATATTCAAGAACGATCGATTTTGATAAATTCGCAGAGATCGCAAAGTCCGTAGGCGCAAAACTTATGGCAGATATCGCACATATCTCCGGATTAGTAGCAACTGGATATCACCCTTCTCCGATCGATAGTTTTGATTATGTTACTACTACAACCCACAAAACTCTCAGAGGACCGAGAGGTGGATTAATTCTTTCTAAATTAGAAAACGAGAAAGTATTAAACTCTAGAGTTTTCCCAGGCATCCAAGGTGGACCTTTAATGCATGTGATCGCGGCAAAAGCGGTGGCGTTCGGAGAAACTTTAACTCCTGATTATAAAAAGTACATCGAAACAGTACTCGCAAACGCTAAAACATTGGCAGAAGTTTTTGTAAAAAGAGGATTCAGAGTAGTTAGCGGCGGGACCGACAACCACCTGGTCCTACTCGATGTTTCCGTAAAAGGTTTAACCGGTGCCAAAGCAGCTGACGGACTGGACGAAGTGGGAGTTACCGTGAATAAGAACGCGATCCCATTCGACAAAAATCCTCCTGCAGTTGCTTCCGGAATTCGTTTAGGAACTCCTGCACTTACAACCAGAGGGCTCAAACCTGCTGATATTGAGAAAGTAGGAAATTTGATCTGCGATTTCTTGGACAATCCGGATGACGAAAAGACCAAAGAAAAAGTTAGACAAGGTGTAAAAGAGATCACCCAACAATTCCCAATGACCAATTTTAGATTGGATTAATTACTTTAAGTTAACGTATAAGAGAGCCTTATGAAATTTTTTTCGTATATTACAGAGAAGCGGGATGAGGAATACCCTGCCCTTAATGGAGTCAGAGCTATCTCCATTATGATGATCATAGGGCTCCATATATGGATTGGGGCAAATCATTTTATCCCTAATATCCCCAACTTATTGGATACCGCTCTTAAAAACCTTACTGCCGGGATCGACTTATTCTTTATACTAAGTGGGTTCCTAATTTATGGAAATCTACTAAAAGAGAAAATAAAGTATGGGAACATAAAGTTATCCCTTTTTTATATTAAAAGATCTCTTAGGATCTTCCCTGCTTACTATTTTCTACTCTTAGTCCAATATCTCAGCATGAGAGGAATGTTAAAATCCTTGAACGCTGCAGAAAATTTAGATGCTTCCAAAACCCTTTTAAAACAGAGTTTGACAGAAAGTATTTCCTACGCATGGGCGGATCTATTCTATATTTCCAATTATACGAAAGGAAGATTATTCGATTACGGATGGTCTTTATCGATTGAGGAGCAGTTCTATTTAATATTGCCTCCTTTATGTGCATTGCTCTTTTTCAAAATTTCAGATTCCACAAGAAGGATCCTACTTGTGGGCCTTTATTTTGTTCCGGTCATATTAAGAGCGGTTTATTCCCAATTCGATATTTTGCCTGTCAAAATCATATATACCCATAGCGAGACTAGATTCGATTCGCTTATTGCTGGAATGTTGTGTTCCGAATTTTTTCTTTCTTCTTATTATTCAAACTTTTCCCAGAAAAAACCGATCCGTTATGCCGTGCTTTCTGTTTCTATTATTCTCGCAGCAATAGGCTTTTTGACGGAGAAAACCGCAGTCACTCAAATTTATGCTTATAATTGTTTGAATCTTGGTTTTGCAGGAATTGTATTAGTTAGCCTTTCCGAAAATTCCTATATAGGCAAATTTTTAAGCTTTTCCGGATTTCGTCCTATCGCTCGGGTGAGTTACACAATGTATCTTTGGCATTTATACCCGACCTCCGCAGCAATCTCCATAGTTTGTGGAACAGTAATACAATCCTTAAGTTATTCCAGGACTTTCGCCACTTTTATAGTTGCGGTATTATTCACTTTCTTATTCTGTACCATTCTATTCTATTTGATCGAAAAACCATTCTTAAATCTTAAAGACAAATGGATTGCTAGACTAAAGGCAAGATCGACTTCAACACCTAACTAACTGGTAAAATACATGCTAAAATACTTATATGCTAAAAATGACGCCGAAATCCCCTCATTAAACGGCCTAAGAGCTCTCTCCATATTTATGGTGATTATTTTCCATCTTGGGACTGGAGCAGGGAAAGTTCTGGTCTCCGACGGGGAAATATTAACCACAATTATCGTAAACTTACAATCATCCGTTGATCTATTTTTCATGTTAAGCGGGTTCCTGATCTACGGTGGGTTATTAGATGAATACGGAAGAAGTTCCAAGATCGATCTAAAAAAATTCTACTTAAAACGTACATTTAGGATCATACCTGCATATTACATTTGTTTAATTGTTCATTTTATACAAACTAAAGCAGCCTACAAAATCGGCGAAAAAATGACCTCCCCTTCTCCGGAAATCCTGATCATAAAAGAAAAATTAGCGAACTCTCTCTCAAATTCCTGGACTGATTTTTTATATATTTCCAATTTTTTCCATGATAGATTATTTTCATTCGGCTGGAGTCTTTCCATCGAAGAACAATTTTATTTAGTCGTTCCTCCACTATGCTCCATCCTTCTTTTCAAACAAAAAGCGGAAATGCGAAGGATCATATTAGTCGTACTATATTTTATCCCTATGATTATCAGAGGTTTCTATTATCACTTCGGCTTTACGGCGGATTGGACCAGCTTTCATACAGAATCCCGTTTCGATGCGATCATTGTAGGAATGTTGCTTACTGAGCTTGTAAGATGGAAACCTGAATTCCTAAAAAACACGAGTCGGACAAAAAACTTAGGTTTTTCGATCGGAGCCGCGTTATCTCTCTGTATCGCACTTCTGATGAGTAGAACAAATATAAATTCGATATTCATTCATACATATTTCCAATTTAGTTTCGCTGTTTTATTTATTGCATGTTTACTCGAAGGGAATTTCTGGAATTTTATATTCAGATCACGCTTTTTCACTCCGATAGCTCGGACAAGCTATACAATGTATCTTTGGCACGGAATGTTTTTACTGGCCGCCCTTCGGTTTATATTCAAAAATAATCTTCCATCCGGATTAGAAGCGGGACCTTACTTACTTCTTGGAATTTATACGGTATTATTTGTTTTCGTTGTTTGCGTTCCGATTTTTTATATTACGGAAAGGCCGTTCTTAGCAATTCGAGATTATATACTAAAAAGAATGAAAAAGAAAGAGCTCCAAACCAAGTAAACATCTTGACTACTTTATAATTCTATTTAATATTTTTGCATGCTTATATTAGGTCAGGATCCCGGAAACCCTATCCTGATTTGGCCAGAGTTCTCTTGGACTCCTGTTATCAGCGGAGCGATCTTTTTAGTCCTTCTATTCACAGTAATTTATCTATTACAACGTTATCTACGCAGACAAAACCGCCTCGCTTTAGAATATAGAGCTAAGATCGTATCAAAACTACAACTTCATCATTTCAATTCCAAGGATACGAATCTGTTCCACACATTCTTGGATCATGTTGATAACTCGGATCTAAAACGACTGGCAGAAGATCCTTCTTGGTATCGAAAATATTTCCTTCCGGAGTTTTTACAATTCTTAGCCGAACAAAGTAATCTTCCCGCATGGAAAGATATATTGATCGTACATGCTTTGGATCATTTGATAGAAGATCATAAGGCGACTGCCAAAAACTTCATCACTGCGATTTTAGAAACTGACTCCGAAGAAAGATTTCCAGCCTTATTAGGAATACAAGAACTGGATGAAAATGCCCTAAATCGAGCAATACGAGCCAGGATTTATACCAAAAAAGTAGGAGCTACATTCTCTCTCACAAGATATGAAAGAATGCAGATCTTAGTTCCAGACGAGAGTAAACAATGGCTTAAATCCGAGGCGATCTTGCTCTCTCAAGAAGGAACAAATCTCACCCTTCAGATCAAAACAACTCCTGAACTGGACGATAAAAAAACGGAAGAATGGGCCGAAGCTCCTAAAACAAGTCCTGCAGGCCCCGCTCATTCCGGCACCATACCGGAAGAATATACGAACAGTCTTACCCAAATTTTAGAATATTCGGGACTGAACCCTGGTGTTTGTGAAGAAATTACCAGGCTTGTAACCGCATACAAAGAGCATCCAGGACTAATACGCAGAAGACATAGACAAGAAGATTATAAAATATTAATACGATTATACAAGGTTTGTTTTATAAAATTCCGCTCTCAGGCAGCGCATGTACCCAAGCCTGTTCTTCTATTTATACATTTTTTCTTCTTGGATGAAGGTTTAGTCTCTGCCAAAAGATTGCAGGATCTTGAACTTGCGATCACTACATTAAAATCCTCCGTCAACGATCGCCAATATCAGGAAGTAAAACTTTCTATTCACCTTCTTCCTGATTGGTTGAACTTAATACTCGCCGGCAAAAAGAATCCTTCTCAAAATCATTTCGGACAAACTTACGATCAGGTCCAAAAATCAAATCTACGCTGGAACCAAGAAGCTGAAGCGAAGAATATTATGAATAAAGAATATCTTTTGCATATTCTTGATTGGGAACTGGAAAATATACTTTATATGGGGCTTTTAGGAGTTTCCTTAAACCCAAATTTTGCTTATCCGATCCTCTCCGAAGATCAATTTTACGGAGCAACAGAATCCAATCTTACTTTCCCGGATAAGATCCTATCAAATGCAGAAAGAGTTTTAAAGATAGATAAAAGTATTTTCCATAGAGAAGTTAGTGTGATATCTCATACTGACCCAAGCAAGACGGATGAGTATAGAAAAGAATTTTTTGCCGATTGTATACTTCTACCTTATAGCGGAAATAGAGGAGTACTTTGGCAGGAAACAAGTGTAGGTAACCAAGATTACAGTAGGCTATTATTCCCAGTTGTTATGACTGAAAATGCCACGTTAGTAGTTACTAAAACCTTAGGAGAATTCCGTTGGGAAACGGAAAGAACCTTAAGAGGCAGAAAATGGAAGGATCCAATCCCTGCTTCTCTTACTTCAGAATATTATTCTTATTTGGAAAATTTCCAAAAGAACCCGCACCTTACAGTAGAAGCCAAAAAAAGAATAGAGCAACAATGGGTCAAAGTCGGGAAGAATATCAAGGACATGTTCAGTATTGACTATGCCTATTGGATCCTTCTGGAAGCCGAAGGAAAGCCCAGACTCAATCGGGCGGTTAGGGAAATCTTAAATCAATTTGTTCCTATTCAGATTAAGATGTAATTAAAGAATTCCTTTAATTTCCAGGAATATTAAGATCATAGAAGAAGTAACACCAACTAAAAGACAGCGATAACTCCATCTCAAATATCTATATTTTGTAAAGTAAAGGGATTTTCCTAACTGGTATAGATCCCTAGTTAACGCTTCATATAAAGAAGAATCTTCCGAAGCAATCTCTTCCATCTTATTCATAAATTCATTTTCACTCATAGGAGCAAAATGTCCGAAAAACAAGGGATTTGATTTTCCATTCTTCTTCTGTTTGAATGTAGGCATCACCGCAAGTATAGCCAAACTCGCTGCGATTACAATAAATACCATCAGAGTTAGTAAGCCTGTTCTATAGGTGGGTCTTTGTACATATCCCAAGGAAAGCGAAAGTATAACGAATGATGCAGCGATCAGAATATTCGCCTTTTGGTCCGCCATCTGACTGAGCTGAGAGTGATGTTGGTGAACGGTCCTAAAAAGATAATCTACAGCAGAACGAGCACGGACCGTTTTGAAATGATCTGATTCCATAGCTCCAAGGATTTTGGAAAATTTATTTCGACAAGACATAATTGCAGTAGGCCGTAGCCCAAAGTACCCTTTTTGGAATTCCTACATCTCAAATCACTTTACATTTTTTAACATATCATTTATATAGTATATATGTATTTAGGCCCTTTGGAAGGTTTCCAAGACCAGCTATTTCGCCCGGTCCTAGGCTGGAGCAGAGACAATGTTGGGCTTTTAACGGGAAGGCAAGGAATCTATAAATTGGCGCTTCGTTGGGAATACGCATTTGCGGTTTCTGGATTCCAGGTTTTTAATTTGGACTGCGCCATTCGTTTCGATGTATTCACGATTACAGAAGAGACCAGAAAAAGAAGGGTATCTCCCGAAGCTCTATTAGAAAAGATACTGGTACAAAGAGCATTCACTCCTTATCAGATCCTGGACTCTTTAAAGGAAATCTATACTTCCACAAAAGAGAATACTATCTATTTCATTTTAGCTCCATGCAAACAATTCTTCGATGGGGATGTCCAAGACGACGAGGGTCTTTTTCTTTTGGAAAAATTGGTATTATTATTGGAACGTATGCGTTCTAGACAAATCCCGATCGTTCTTGTAGAATCCACAAAATACACTCATCCCAACTTTCAAAAAATTTTCCCTAAGTTAGTCTCTCTTTCGGAAGATCTTTGGGAGTTGAATATGGTGGAAGGCCATTCTTATTTAAAGATCAGAAAAGCAAAATCTATGTATGAGATCGGAACAGATCCAAATTCTAAACAGGAGTTTATTTATGGGTAGGACGGTTATTCCATATTCCAGACAAATGCAATATATAGAGTCCAGCCTTGGGCAATACAGAAGAGGACTTCGTAAACCGGATCAGGAAATTTTTGACGAGTTGATCCGAACTGCAAAATTACAGGTACAAGCAGGTGTGATGGCTTCTTCTCCTTATCCAATCGATATCATGCTTCTTACGATGATGATAGATCTGAAAAAAGAGATACTTAGATTAAAAAAAGAAACGGAAACTCTTCGGAAATCGGAATGAACCTCCAAACCGCCAAGGGATATTTGTTCGACGTTTATCATGCGGAGGACATGGTATATCTTTGGTTAAAAAATGAAAAAGGTGAATCCCAACTCTTCTTGGACAAATTTAATCCGATCATATACGCAAGAGGAGAATCTGATCTACTTAAAAAATTAGTAAAACGTCTTTTCGAACTGGATGCTATCGTAGATATTCCCGTTCCTGAAAATAGAAAACTATTTTACGAAAACAAAACTGTCCCAGTCCTAAAAATTACGATCACCAAACCTTCTATACTACCTAAGATCAGCCGCAAATTATATGCTCTATATGGGAAATTCGAGATCTATCATTCGGATCTGGATCTTCCTACAAGTTATATGTTCCAGAAGGGCCTATTTCCTTTATGCAAAATGGAGATAGATTATACCGAAGATCCTGGAGCAAAAAGGATCGTAAATATAAGAACCGAAGATTCTCCTTCGGAAATGGATTATGAAGTTCCTAAATTCAAGATCATGTATCTAAATCTCCAAAAGAGCCATAGGATCAGTATAGAAAACAACCCATTAATAGTAAGAACAGACACAGATTATCATGAATTGTCCGGAAAAAATCCAAGAAGATTATTAGAAAAACTAGATATACTTCTAAGGGAAGAAGATCCGGACATTCTACTTACCAGATACGGAGACCAAGTCATTCTACCCTACTTGTTTTACCAATCCCAAAGGCAGGGATTTCTACCGGCACTGGACAGAGATAGAACCACTCCTATCCGAAGAAATATCAGCACCAAAGGAACCAGTTATTTTACGTATGGAAATATAGTATTTCGTGCACCTTCTTATCCTTTATTCGGAAGATGGCATATAGATTCTAAAAATAGTTTCGTGTATAAGGAAGCGGATCTAATGGGAGTCGTGGAACTAGCAAGGCTCTCCAGACTTCCTATGCAAAAAATGGCAAGAGCATCCACAGGGAAGGCACTCACTTATATTGAAACGGATGTAGCCTTAAGAAGAGGTTATTTAGTTCCTTGGCAAAAAAGTGCGGTAGAGGCCCCAAAAACCGCTCTCCAATTATTGGAAGCAGACAAAGGCGGTTTAGTTTTCCAACCGGATGTCAGTGAAGGAAAAACGGCGGAAAATGTTGCACAATTGGATTTTGCTCAGATGTATCCGAGCATCATGGCAATGCATAATATTTCTCCAGAATGTGTGAACTGCCTATGCTGCGTTGATGATGAAACAGTTCCCAAGGCACCGGATATAGGATATCGTATATGCGACAAACGTAAAGGAGTTGTTTCGGAAGCCTTGGAGCATGTGTTGGAAAGAAGGGCCTATTACAAAAAACAAGCCAAGGTCACTTCCGGAAAACAATTAGAGGACTACGAAGCAAAACAAGCCAGCTTAAAATGGATGCTAGTCACTTCTTTCGGATACTTAGGGTATAGAAATGCAAAATTCGGAAGATTAGAAAGTCACGAAAGTGTAAACGCATTCGGAAGAGAAAAACTTCTACTCGCAAAAGAAACTGCAGAAGAATTCGGCTATGAGTTCGTTCACGCAATCACGGACAGTTTATTCATTAAAAACTATAACTCTTCTCCATTAAGCGCATCCGAGCTAAACTCTTTGTGTTTAGAAATACAAAAAAGGACCGGGATCCGAATGGAAGTGGATGGGATATATACCTGGTTACTTTTTCCTCCGTCTAGTCAAGATTCCGAGATGCCCGTAGCGAACAGGTATATGGGAAGATTCCAATCCGGAAAATTGAAATGCAGAGGAATAGGGGCCAGAAGAAAGGATCTTCCCTACTTTATAACAAGTGCACAAAGTGAAATGTTGGAATGGATGAAAACTAAAATTACGATCCAAGATCTAAAAAAGTCCGAATCTGAAATTTTATCCATCTATCATAAATATGATTCTATGATCCGGCAGAATTGTATCCCTCCTGAAAATCTTCTACTTCTCAAATCCAGTTCCAGAGAATTGGAAGAATATGAAGTAATGGGAGCCACTGCACTTTCTATGATGAAACTAAAAGATTTTGGAATGCATGTACAGGCAGGAGAAAAGATAAAATACTTAGTATTGAACCAGAAATCGAAAACCAAGGATAGAAGATATATGCCGGAAGAAGAATTACAACTCCATCCGAACAGGATCAAAAGAACAGGTTTCGACAAAGAATATTATAGAAAAATGTTAGTTGGGGTCTTCCGGGAAGTTTGGGCGGAATTCGCATCTTTCAAGGATTTTGATTCTCTTATAGATCCACAAGGAAGATTCGAATTTTAGATCATAATGCGCCTTTCTGCATCAATTCTAAATTCTTAATATATCTATCCCTTTCTCCAGGATGGTCCGATTTACTCTTAAATTCAAGGCCTAAGGTCAAATTTCCATCTTCGTCCTTTCCCCACCAGCGAATCACGGCGGAAACTGTCAAAGGAGCCTGCATTTTGAATAGAACATCGAATATAAAACCCTCTTGTTTAGGTAAGGTATCAATCAGATTCGGATCGTGTATCTTTACCTTAAGTCCTTTAGGTGAAGCATCTAAAATTGTAAATTTTTCAGTGGTCTTGATCGTATTCGATTCTTTGATCCGGCCCACAACTTCGTCTGAAAGTCTTCCTAGTTCCGCCAAATAATCCGAACTGAGTTTTTTATCCTTACTTTGGATCCAGATATAACCTATCGGAACCGGTTGATCCGAATGGTTTTTGTAAATGATAGGACGAATGAGTTCAGAAACAATTTTTTGGTCCTTAAATTTACGAATGATAGTCCCAATATCATCGTCAATATCTTTGGAATAATCCAAACGATCCGGTCCTGACTCAGAATAAGAATTAGCGTTTTGTGTGTCTTCTAATAGCAAAGACTTTCGGGAACGTTTTACAATCTCGAACTTTCTGTCTAACCCAGGTTTAAATGTCTCGATCACTATATTATCCGTACTGTTCTTTTTCAGACGGTTCTTATAATCTTCTAAATTCACCTTTATCAAAGTCGGAATATTGAACATATTCGCTTCGATTACAGTTTTAGGCGTGATTAGATTCGTAACTACAGCTTTGCCGTTCGAGACTTGGACCCTGGCACTTTCCCGGTTCAATTTCGCAATCGCCAGTCTTTCCACTTTTAAAAGGTAAAGGTCCTTCTCCGCTTTTTGAAGGAACTGACAGTCAATTTCTATATATTTAGCGAGGATCTTGAATAAAGAGACCTTCTTCTCTCCGGTTTCTTCCCAATCCTCAGGCATACGGATCAGGATCTTCTCATCCTCTTCCAAATACTTTTTGATGACGGCCTTTTGCTCGAAAGGATAGATCTTAAGGGAAAGTTCCTGGTCTAGTAGATATTTCAGAATAACATGCTTTTTCTGATCTTTAGAAACTATATAATCTAAAGCTCTGGAATTCTTTTCAAAATATTGCATAATCCGACTATACTTCTTTTATTAAGCGAATTGATTCTTTTCGAATTAACCGACTCACAATTTATTCTTGGAATGTCTTTCGTTTTCGATTTTTTTGAGGTGAAATCGTCTTCTTTTGGAAAAAAATTTTTACCAAATTTTGTCCGTTAGGGAACACGGATCCAGACTAACGTATCACTCGATTTAGGGAGAGTCTGAAAAGGTGGGAAAAATCCTCGAAAAGTCGAGTTTTACCTAGGTTTTCATAAACTAATTTTTTTATTTGATATAGGACTAATCTAAATTTAAAGAAAACGTTTCTAAAAATTAATCGATTGACTATCGTTCAATTTGGAAATAAATTATTAATCAAATTTTGAGTTTGGGATATATATGAAAAAACTACTCATCGTCCAGCTTCTCATCTTGATTCTCTCTGCTCATTCTAAACTTGGCCTTAGCGCGGATGGATGTTATATCTGCGGTTCCGGCTCTAGCTCTAACTGTAGGGATTATTGTAGCTATTCGGGTTCTGATACTTCTGAAAGTCGTAAAAAATGTGAAAAATCAGGATGTAAGATCGGAGGAACAGCAAGTTGTCCATCTGCTGTTAATTATAAAGTTTGTTCTGCTTCTATTTTCGATTCTCCTATCGATAAGAAAAGTCTCCTCGCATCCCTTCTCGCTAAATAGCTTCTAGCCCGGGGGATGACCCCGGGTGTCTTTTCTTACTTTAAAGTATTTATATATTCACTTAAGTCAGAACTGATCTTTTGGGAACTTGCTTCAAATACCATAGGTGGATTCGTTCCCAACGTAGGGCTGAACATTCCAAGACAGCTCAAACTTCCGATTCCACATTCTTTAGGATTCGGGGAGATCCATAATGCTCTCCAAACAGAATAATTATTATCATATTCCAGTTCTTTGAGCAAATTTAGGTTTTTATCATATACTAAAACTTTTGTATTCGCTGCATACGCCTCGTAAGAAGGCAAGATCCCTAAGGTTGCCACACTGAATAAACTTGAAAAAATGGTGATAAAGTTCAGACCTACATTCCTTGTTTTTTCAAAAACAGGATAATGAAGACCTACAATATAGTAATCGTAAGGAAGATTTTTGAACGAGTATATATAATTATCCCCGGTTTTTGAGATCTCCAAAAACTTTTCTAATTCTTTGATGCCGGTAGGACCCGTTACCTCTAGGAAAGATTTTGCGAATTTTGAAACCTTCTCCGTAGCCAAATCCTTTCTAATTCCGTTCGGTTTATTTTCTCCAGGAATAGGAAAACTTCCTCCGACAGGTTCTTTGATCGTACGAGAATATGGATCTGAGAGAGCTTCAAAATCCACGGTTCCATCCGGATTTTTTAATTTTGTGGATTTGAATGTATTAAATCCTATATAAGCAATCCTGAATTTTTTAATAAGTGGTTTTGTAGGAGCTCCTACATCGCTGTTTTGGGTAAGAGAATATCTAGAAGCGCAGGCATTGGATAAAAATAAGAAGAAGATGGAAAGGACCAGTAAACGCATTTGGAAACCCTAAACGAATTTTCTATAAGATTCCAGTAAAAAATTTACTTCGGTTAGGGATTAAATTCTCAAACTTCTTCTTTGGAAGGGATCAAGACCAAAGCCAAACTGCATAGAGCGATCACTAAAGTGACTGGAGTGAACACAGTCGTTTCAGTAGAATTCAAAGAGAATATATTTCCCAGAGTATTCAAAGAAAAGATTACAACCATGATCCAGATTGTGATCCGAACAACCCGCCCGGAGATCGGAAGTTTAATAAATTTGGAATCGAGAGCGATCACCATTAGAAAGATTGCATTTAGAAGTATTGAGATCGATTCGAATACGATCATCTGTTCCGAGGTTTCTAGTCTTCCACCCCATACTATGGAAAAAGGGACAGCACCGGATATGATAATCGTATGAAATATGATGGAACAGGAAAAAAATAGAAGAAGCAAGCCTGCAGCGAACTTTCGGATCAGTATTTTTTTATTCATGGTGTTTTCTCTCCCTTCTCATATAGCAAAAAAAATCCCCCAACGAATCAAATTCGGAGGGGGTTTTGTGAATTTTGAAACGGATAAAAGAACGTTCTTCTTTTACTTTTTCAGCTCAGGTGCCAGATCTGCCAGAGGAACCTTATCTTTCGGAAGGTTTCTGTAGATATCATATTCGAACCCGTCCGCAGATCTTCCTTTTGAATCAGGTCCTGCGTTAGGATCGTTTTTATAATTATATCTGTCTCTGTCCTCTCTGTCTAAGAAAGGTTTATAATCGGAACGATATCCCCATTTGAAAACTGAATCATCAGGATTCTGCGCGACAACTAAACAAGATGGGTCTACCCAACCTTCGTTTTTCTCTGTCTTGATACGGACCAATTTTTTCGCGATATAGTAATGGTTTCTGTAATCATAAACCTTTACAACAGTTCCAACAGGAAGGAGTTCTATTTGCACGGAACCCGACTGGTCGTCGGAAAGAATTCCGACTTTAGGATCCAGTTTATCTTTTTCTAATGTAGGACAGTTAATATTCCCTACAATTTGAGCGGTGTTGGAGCAAGCTCCCAAAGCGAGAGCTGCAATTCCGAGGATCGTAATATTTAATGCTAATTTTCTCATGATCCTTTTCCTTATTGGTGATGGTGTAAAGCTTCTTCCAATCTCGGATCTCCCACCGGGATCAAAGGAGCTTTCTCCAATCTTTTCAGAACTACCAGACCGAATAATCCGATCACACCTACTACTGATCCTAAAGATACCAGGTATCCTCCGAAGGAGAAATCCACGAAATTAGCAGGGTATACCAACCAGAAAATCTCGGTAGCTTGAGTGAAGATAACCCAAAGAGCAACTTTCACCAAGAAATCGATGTCTCTTTTGTTTGGACGGTTTAACAAGAGCATAAAAGGAACCGCAAACTTAATTGCAGGCAATGCTAAAGTAAGATATTCCCATCCACCGGTCAGTCTTTGCTCATAGAAGAAAGTTTCTTCCGGAATGGAAGCATACCAGATCAACATGAACTGAGAGAAACCAACATAAGCCCAGAATACTGTGAAACCGAGTAAGAATTTCCCTAAGTCATGGATATGGTTTTCGTTCACCAGGTTTCCTAAGAATCCTTTCTTCTTCAGATAATACGCCATGATTATGAAAGAAGAAAGTCCTGCCTGGTAAGCTCCTGCGAAGCAGTAAACTCCGAACATGGTAGAGAACCAGTGTGGAGTAAGAGACATTACCAACATGATGGAAACTAAGGAGAAAGAAAGAGCGAAGAATATGATATATCCTCCGGCTAACTTCGCATTGAATTGAGTATGTTTAACGTCTTTGTCACTGTCTTGAGTTACGGATTTCTTATAGAAAAGATATCCGAATGCAGACCAAGCAGCTCCTAAAACAACCACCATCACGGAGAAAAATCCGATGTTTAAGAGCGGTTTTTTGTGTTTTAGAAGTTTATCAGCCTCTACAGCTTCTGCGTGAGTCCACTCATATAGATCATGAGCTCCGAAGATCAAAACAAGAAGAAGGACAGCCGCAACAGGTACGAATAATCCATAAGTTTCGGAAATTCTACGGAGAGTTACCGGCCAATGAGCACCGGTAATATGAGCCAAAGAGGTAAAGAAGATCCCTGCAAGTGTAATCCCCAAAATGAAAAATGCACCGACCAGATATGCAGACCAAGCCGGGTTAGAATGTCCACCTTCATGACGAAGTTCAGGATGTCCAAGACCGAATGCCGCAAGACCGATACTTGCTAGTCCTACTAGGATCATTCCGACCAGAGCGTTTCTGGTTTTGGAATCCAACTTAAAGTTGATTAAGTTTTGTTCTACTTTAACTTCCATTATTTACCAGCCGTTCTGTCGTATTCTTGTAATTTACGAACATATAATATGATTTTCCAACGATCCTCAGGAAGAACTTGAGAAGCATAACTTTTCATAGCTCCTTTTCCCTCGGTGATGATATGGTAGATCTGTCCGTCTGAATAACCTTTAGCACTTGCAGATGTTAGTGCAGCCATTGGGCTTCCGTCAGACTGAGCCATATTCAAACGTGGAGCAGGACCTACTACGGTTCCGTTTCCTTGTCCTCTAACACCGTGACAAGGACTGCAATACGTTTGGTATTTGATCTCCCCTTTTTGAAGAGTAGCTAGATCTCCTTTGATAGGATTCGCAAGTCCCTTGTTTGGAAGAGCATCCAGAGATTGTGTCCAACCTGCATACTCATAAGGGAAATATCCCTGAGGAACCGCTCCCACCGGAGGAAGACGTAAGGAAGTATTATTCGGAAAATTAGAGTCCGCTTCCTGAGCTTCTCTTGCTGGAGAATCAGCCATATCCGGCATGTACTCCATAGGAGGAGTCTTAGACTCGCAGTTCCATAGTATCAAACCTGCGAGAGAAAGAGCAAAAATTCTTTGCAGTGAAATCATCAAAATTCTCCTATTTCACCGTCTCGACATGTTTAGAGCCGAGGCCTTTGATAAAGTCGGTCACTGAACCTTCTGAATAATTTGCAGAGTTGGAAGGGATCCAAAGTGCAAATTTGTCGGTAGTGATGTCCGGATGTAAAACCTTACGACCGGTTCTTGGAAGTTTAGCCAGGAAGAACAAAGCTGCTGCTGTGGAAAGTCCAGCCATGAACACTGTAAACTCGAATGTGATCGGAATATAAGCAAACCAAGCGTTGAAACTTTTTCCGGAGATATTGATCGGCCAATCGTATTTATGAGTTAAATACTGCATGGAGAAACCAACAGTGCATCCGAAAATTCCCATGAAGAAGGTTACCCAAGGAAGTCCGGAACGTGGAAGACCCATCGCATCATCCAATCCATGAACAGGATACGGAGTAAAACAATCGAAGTTGGTATAACCCTTCTCCTTTGTTTTTTGAGCTGCGTCTATGATCTGAGCTGGAGTATCGAATAATCCGAAAACTCCATGTTCTGTTTCTTCGAAAGTATGAAACTGTTCTTTCTTAGGAGTATACATTAATGATGACCTCCATCTTTATGAGGCATTACTGTTTTCACTTCCGCGATTGCGATTACCGGAAGTAATCTACAGAAGAGAAGGAACATAGTGAAGAAGATACCGAAGGTTCCGAGTAACATCATGAAGTCGTAAACCGTTGGAATGTATTTATCCCAGCTGGAAGGTAAGAAGTCCGCGTGTAATGTCATTACAATCACGAAACGTTCGAACCACATACCGATGTTTACGATGATGGAAACGATGAACATTACAGGGATACTGTTTCTAAGTTTTTTAGACCAGAATACCTGAGGAGCGAACACGTTACAGCTGAACATGATGAAGTATGCCCATCCGTAAGGTCCGAATGCTCTGTTTACGAAGGTAAATCCTTCGTATTCGTTTCCTGAATACCAAGCCATGAAGAACTCAGTGGAGTAAGCAAGACCCACGATCAAACCGGTAACCATGATCACTTTGTTCATGTTTTCCAAGTGTTTCATGGTGATATAATCTTTCAGTTGGAAGACTTCCCTTGCGATTACCATCAGGGTAACCACCATCGCGAATCCGGAGAAAATCGCACCGGCAACGAAGTAAGGAGGGAAGATCGTAGTGTGCCATCCAGGAACGATGGAAACCGCGAAGTCGAAGGATACGATCGTGTGCACCGAAAGAACCAGAGGTGTAGACAATGCAGCGAGGATCATCGCAACAGTCTCTAAGTGAGACCATGCTTTATTGGATCCAACCCATCCGAAGGAAAGAATATCATAAACTTTTCTACGAAGTGGTGTAGTTGCCCTGTCTCTCACAGCTGCGATATCCGGGATCAAACCGATATACCAGAAAACAAGAGAGATACTCAAGTAAGTGGAAACCGCGAAAGTATCCCAGATCAGAGGAGATCTGAAGTTCACCCAAAGAGGTCCTCTTTCGTTCGGATAAGGGAATAACCAGAATCCCATCCAAGGACGTCCAATGTGGATGATCAAAGTGGATGCAGCAGTTAATACCGCGAAGATGGTCATCGCTTCTGCAGCACGGTTAATACCGGTTCTCCATTCTTGGCGGAACAGATAAAGAACCGCGGAGATCAGAGTTCCCGCGTGACCGATACCGATCCAGAATACGAAGTTTACGATGAAGAATCCCCAACCTACAGGATTGTTAATCCCGAGGATATAAAGACCTTCGTATACCAAGTATCCGATGATACCTAAATCGATTACGGTAATGGTAAGAGCCAGAATGAAAGCCTTCCACCACAGAGAAGTGGGGAAAGCTTCGACCGGCTTGAGGATATCCTCGGTAACGTCACGGACGGACTTGCCGCCAGTGACTAAGGGTTGGATATCCAGGGCTTCTTTGATTGCGTTAGGTATAGACATAGCGCTTTAATTACTCCGGATTAAGCTCTTACCCTGGTCAGATATGCGACCTGGGGACCGACATTTAAATACTCGAGAACTCGGAAAGATCTAGGATCCGCACTAAGTTTGGAAACCTTAGAAGTTTTATCGTTGGTGTTACCGAAGCTGATCGCATCTGCTGCACAGCTTTGTTCGCAAGCACAACGAACTTCTCCGTCTTTAAGAGTTCTGCCTTCGTTCTTGGCTTGGATTTTAGCCTCTGCGATTTTGTGAGCGCAGAAGTTACATTTTTCCATAACCCCTCTACCGCGAACCGTAACTTCAGGATTGAGTCCAAGATATCTAGGAGTTCTAGATCCTTTTTCGGCTCCGGTATCGTTATACCAGTGCTGAGCCCAGTTATAACGACGAACTTTGTAAGGACAGTTGTTAGAGCAGTAACGAGTTCCAACGCAACGGTTATAAACCATGTCGTTGATCCCTTCAGAACTATGAACAGTTGCCATAACTGGACAAACGGTCTCACAAGGAGCGTTATCACACTGTTGGCACATCATAGGCTGGTGAGCGATCTGTAGATCTTCCGGTTTTTCAGGATCACCGATATAGTAACGGTCGATACGAAGCCAATGCATCTCGCGACCCACTCTAACTTCGTCTCTTCCTACTACCGGAATATTATTCTCTACTTGGCAAGCGATGACGCAAGAACCGCAACCGGTACAAGCAGTCAAATCGATAGCCATACCCCATTTGTAACCAGGGTATTCATGAACCGGGTTTGCTCCGGTTGCGTAGACCATCTTACCGTCTTTTTTGATTTTAGGAATTTCGGATTCTTTCACTCCGGAAGCAGGATTCTTTTTCCATTCTTCCAAAGAAGTAGATTGTACCAAAGGACGATCTTCGTATCCGAAACCTGGTGATAAAACGTGGTGGTGCTGGGTGCAAGCAAGCTTATAGGTTTTGCCTGTCTTCTCAAGAGAAGTTACAGAGATTCCGGAGAAAACTCCGTCTTCTGCCAGAACATAAGCGTTCTTACCTACTTCGTTTCCTACTTTACCAGCTGCAGTTCTACCGTAACCAACCGCGATCCCGATCGTATCCTTATGCACACCAGGTTGAACCTGAGCAGGAAGTTCGATAGAACCTTTAGTAGTTTTAACGGAAACCACATCGTTGGATTGGATCCCTTTCTCTTTTGCTAATGCAGGAGAAATAACAACATAGTTGTCCCAAGTAACCTTGGTTACAGGATCCGGAAGCTCTTGTAATAGAGAGTTATTAGCCGCTCTACCATCTCCGATGGAGCTTGTCTCATAAAGAGCTAAACGGATTCCAGCAGGATAAGTCGCAGGCTTTTTCAAGGCAGCTTTATTGAAGCCACGAGTAGCACTTGCAGTTTTTCTGCGGTCCTTAGCTCTTACAGTAGTTCCAACTCTGAGAAGATCTTCCCATTTCTGTTTGGAACCAAGTTTTTTAGTCCAAGAGTTCTTTACATATTCGTAAAATGATTTTTCTCCGCTGAGAGAGCCGCCTGCGAAAGCGATCAAACTGTCCTCGAAAGAACGAGTGTTGAATAGAGGGCGGATCGCAGGTTGTTGGATAGAGAATATTCCCTTAGTTCCTTCTGAATCTCCCCAAGACTCTAAGAAATGAGTAGTGGAAGCAAGATAGTTGGAAGCAAGTGCAGTCTCATCCGCTCTGTCTGCAAGACTTACGGTTAAAGCGGCTCTATGAAGAAGGTCCTTCCAAGAATCGCCAGCTTGGTAAACCAAATTGGTATCATAGAGGAATAGAACTCCTACTTTAGTTTGTTTTAATGCTTCAGTAAGTTTGTTTAAGTTACCGGAATAATCCGCTAAACCTTCTTTTTTAGGAGAAGTATAATCAACAGTCTTACCGTCGTTGTCTAAGCTAGAGTTTAAGAAGTTCACAAGGATCTGAAGATCCACAGCTTCTTTGGTAGAAGCAGAAAGACCGCCCGCAACCACGAGGGATCTGCCTTTGTTTGACCAAAGAGCTTTTGCTGTTTTGCGGATACCTTCTGCGCTAACTCCAAGATCACCAGCGAGACTTTCTACAGTAGAAGCTCCGGTAATATCTTTGGTATTCGCTCCTAATTCTCCCAAACCTGCAGCAATTGCAAGAGCCAGTTTGGACTGGTCACCAGGACGAATAGGAAGTCTAAGATCCGCGTTAGATCCAGACATAGTAGGAATGGATTCAGCAGCGATGAAATAGTTAAGATCTTTTGCTCCATCTCTTAGGTTTCTGCGTTTAGCAAAATCCTTTTGGTGTTCTTCAGGAGACAACCATCCGCCCATAAAATCGCAATCGATGGACAGGATAGTGTTCGCCAATTCGAAGTTATAGTTAGGAACAAGTGCCTTTCCGTAAGAAGCAGCCTGAGCTTTGGAGATCGCATCTTCTGGAGAAGTGATAGAGATCTCTAAATGTTGTCCCCCACCTACTACTTTTAAGAAGTCAGCGATAATCGCTTTGGTAGAAGGAGAATCAAGAGGTCTTGTTACGATTACAGTGTTACCTTTGTTCTTAGAAAGAGCTTCCTGAACTTTAGAATCCAAAGCGGCCCACTGGATATTCTCCACTTTTCCGCCGGAAACTGCCGCAGGACCTTGTGCTCTATCCGGATCATATAGATCAAAAATAGCAGCTTGTCCGGAAGCGCCGAGAGCACCTTGAGATACAGGGTGATCTTCGTTTCCTTCTAATTTTAGAGGACGTCCGTCTTTAGATCTTACTAAGTAACCGGTTCCGTTGAATACGGTAGCATAGTAGTATGCTTGTCCGTGTTTTACGAAATCGAAAGTACCTTCGTCGGTTTTCAGATCCACATAAGGAACGATTTTTTCGACAGGCTTGCGTACACAATTTAAGGAAGTCATCGCGACTCCCGCACCCATCAATTTAAGGAAGGTCTTACGATCAAATTCCCCTGACTTAATCCTTGCGATGACTGGATCCGGAGAAGTGAAAAATTCAGAGCGCGCCAGATCCTTCGTTTCTTTATCGTTATCTTTCAGTTCGAGGGAGAGCCAGTGAGCTTTCTTTTCTTTCTGGAAATTCTTTTTATCCATCTGTTATGCTATCTCCTGATTATCTGTGGCAGGTGGAACAGTCGGTAGGAGCGTTGTTCTCCCGGTGGCAGTTGATACAGTATCCCATATTCAGGGATGCTACCTGCTTGACCTTGACCATTTCAGCTACATTGCCGTGGCATTGCGAACAATCCACGCCTCTTGAGATATGGCGAGAGTGATTGAACTGAACATGATCCGGAAGGTCGTGGATTTTCACCCACTCGATCGGTTTGTTCTTCGAATAACTCTCGCTCAAAAATTTGATGTCTGGGCTGTTCTTTGCAACAAGCGAGTGACAGTTCATACAAGTTGAAGTATTCGGAACCGTTGCGTGCGCGCTTGTTTCTACACCAGTGTGACAATAACGACAGTCTATCTTATTATCACCTGCGTGAATCTTGTGGTTAAAAGGTATAGGCTGATCCGGAGAGTAGCCTACATATTTGGAGGGAGAAAAAATCAGGTAAGCCACTGCTGCAATAGCAATAAGCGGAACCGAAAGTTTCAAAGCTTTCTTATTCATTCGTGAGAAGTCCCGTGGGTTCCAAAATAAGGTTTGGGAACAAGGATTTTGGCTTCGGTTAAAATTGCAAGTAAACACGTAAAAACGCGATTGGTTTGGCGATTTCTTGCATTTTTATATGAGACTTAGTATCAATTAAATTGATGTTATTTATACTTAGTATAGTCTATTTTAGAAGATAAAAGATCTCGAATACGAAACCTAAGTTTATAATAGATGTGATTAGAACGATCGTTCTTAATATTAAGAAAATTCCTGGATTTTACTTTCTAAATCACTAAAATATGAATTCAAAAATCTAATTTGGAAAGAATGATGCACCGCGCACTGATCCTATTTCTGGGAATTCCCTTCGCTTTCCTAATAACAATCTCCACTATCGCGAAAGGTCAGATAAAAAAACTTAAAGTCACAAGCTTCAATTCATACTTTTTATATGATGAGATAGGAGACTCGCATAAATTCCCCAAAGATAGAAAGCATAGAACAGAAGAAGATTTTGCGAAGATTAAAAAGATAATTTTATCCAATCATCCCGATATAATCGGATTCCAAGAAATAGAAAATGAGACCGCACTTCATCATATTATAATAAATGAATATGAATGTACTGCAACTGTTACCCCGGGTTACTCTCAGGAACTAGGTCTTTGCTGGAAAAAAGAGCTGGGCAAGCCGATCATAAGCGAACTGGAACAACTTTCTATTCGCCCTGGCCTCAGAAAAGGACTACTTGCAGAGTTCAATTTCGACGGTAGGAAAGTTTCTGTCCTAGTAGTTCATTTAAAAGCCGGCCATTCTCCTAAAGATAAGAAGGAAAGAAAAGAACAGATACTCGCTCTGAAGGATATTCTACCTTCTCTGGGCAAATTTGTTCTATTAGGAGATTTTAATGAGGTATTGGAAAGAAGAGTGGATCTTTTGAAGATCCTTCAAAGAAATCTGAAATTGAAAATAGCGAACTATAAACAAAAATCAGATTGTTGGCAACACCATGACGGATTTATAGATTACCTGATCACTAATATGGATTGGCAACAGGGAAGTTTTGTCCAAACCAAGTTTGAATCTGATGACGGCAATTTTGACGGAAATCCAAGTTCGGAAAAAGGCCTTTCGGATCATTGCCCGGTGAGTGCTGAACTGTTGTTAGAGAGATAATTTAAATTAGTAGTGCGGCCGGAAATTGTATATGACGGACGTCTCTTTACCAAAACAATCTTAAGCCAAGAGGGTTATATTCCTTTAAATATCTATCTTTTGTAATAAACACAAAATCAAAACTTACCGCTTGCCACACCAGAAATCTATCGAATGGGTCTGTATGTTTCCCGGTCGGTAATTTATAATAATTCGCAAATATCTCAGGAGAATCCTCGATAAATTCAAATCCAGCTTCTCGGATCTTTTTAGGCAATTGTTCTGGTGTTATTCCTTGCAAGTCCATCTTTCTTAGAGAAAATTTCAGAGAAATTTCCCACAAAGAAATACTACTAATAAAGATCCGATTCCTCTGATTTAAAATTTCCGATTCTACTGTATAGGATAGATTCTCGGGTTGAAATAAAACCCATAGGATCGCGTGAGTATCCAAAAGGTAATTCACAGACTCAGAAATTCCTCATCTGTCATTTTGAAATCATCGGAGATCTCAAAGGAGGCTTTTCCTTTTAAGATTCCTAGTTTTCTCTTTTCGGGTTTTCCAACTTTGCTTGTTGGGATTCGGTCTTTCGTAGAAGGCTTTGTTTCTTGTTCAAACCCTTCCAAAGGAAATTGATATTTGAGTCCTGTTGCTGTCTTTTTCATGACCCAAGGATATTTACATTTTTTTAATGCGTCAACCAGAATGTCTTCAAATCATCTCGATCTCGCGGAATATCTATTCCAAGTTCGTGTTACCACCGAATTTGGTAGCTAACACGAACTCAAGCTGTCTTACGTTTGGAGCGGAATCAAAGTTCTCGTTTCAAAACTTCTATATCCGAATTCAATTCCTGGATAGAAGATTTCATCTTACCGTTATAAATTCCACGTAATCTAAGTTGTGAATCTAAAAGATATACATGATCCGAGTGAAGAAAATCATTTTCAGTGAGTTTCTTTTTGGCGTCTTCTTTCGGGATCGCAGTATCTGCATTAAAGGAGTCTCTTGCTAAAGCATAAATTTCCTTTTGGTTTCCGGTCAGAAGTTTCCATTTTTCGTAACGGATCTTTCGTTTCGAACCGTATTCTTTTAATACCTTGGGAGAATCCAAATCAGGTGTAGCGGAGAAGGATAAAATTTGGATATTAGGATCGGCCTCGAATTCTTTTTGCACTAAACTCAGATTGTTTGTAATCGTCGGACATATTCCTGCACATTTTGTAAAGAAGAAGGAAACCACCGTGATTTTTCCCCTACAAAGACCCTCGGAGACATTTTGATCCTCTTGATCCTTCATTATAAATTTAGAAATTTCTCGCGGCTTCGAAGAATTTTTATTCTCCCAAACAGGCTGTAGATCTTTTCCATAATATAAAGGAAGTTTATCTTTTTGAGGTAGGGAGAAGTCTGTGATCTCTTCCGAATATTCGTCTTTTGGATCTTTCGAACAATTGATAAAAAGAGAGATAAAAATCAAACTGCAGAATAAAATTTTAGAATAAGATCGTGTTCCCATCTTCATTTCCTCGGATCTGACTGCATAATTTTCCACCGGTCATTCCATACGCTCGTCCCTGATATATCACAAAGTTCATATAGATTTGTCCGTTCTCTCTCCACATCTTCTTTCCGATCACTTTTCCATGATCGAATTTTGCATATGAATACAATGATCCTGAGTTTCTCCATTCCCATTGGGGACCGTGGAATTGCCCTTCTAAGTATTCATTATGAAAACGTTTTTTACCGTCGGGGAACCATCCTAGGTGAGTTCCGATCTTCTTCCCCGCAGAAAATTCTCTTTCTGCCAAAACTTGACCGTTGGAATGTACATCTTTTTCGATCCCGTCAGGCAAACCGTTCTTATAGGAAGTCACTCGAATGATCCCTAATTCTTCTGTCCTGGACTCCAAAAGTCCGTAGAATTTTTCTCCTCTATAAAAAACATATCTTCCATTTCGAGTAATAGAAGGATCCGTACTTGCGACCCGAGCCGGATCGCAAGCGACTAGAAGAAAACAGATTACAAATAAATAGAACTTCAATCAGACCTCTGATCAGTCTACGGAACCTGGGGTTCCTTTGAAGTAACTTCCAATAATGTATCCGTTCAGACCTGTATTGTTTTCTACGTGATAACAATACGTTGCATCTACAAATTCGGTAGTAGTGCAAGAAGTTGTATGAGTGGTAGAATCCAATGTAGGATAAGAGCCTGATTGGTTTTTCTTTCCATAGATCGGGAAACCATCCAACATGATCCCTACTAAATTATCATCGTCGTTCGTGATCTTATAAGGTTCTGTATGATAATGATATTTTCCAGTATTCTGAGGGTGGCCTTGGGAAGGATCCATCGTGTAATATTCAGTCGCAAAAGAATCCCCCGGAGCTGCCTGGTTATTAAAGATCACAACACCTAATGTTGTAATTCCCACTGAATCCGTTCCTGCATTGGATTGAGTACAATCCGTAACAGTAGGAGTAGTTGGGATCGTCATGGTGATATTTTGAGATATGATAGTATTCGGATTTGTATGGAAACCACCAGCAGTGTCTATCGCCTCGTTATACCCGGAAGCCACTGAATAATATGAACTTTTATGAGGAGGTTTATCATTCGTTGTGATCACATAATTGGAACCTTCAACAGTTATGGTCACACAATGGAAACTGGTTTTCATCCAACAAGGAGCCTCTGCAGCAATATGTGTCTCACAGGTAGGCCCCCCAAAACCTCTGTCGTCAGGGTTAATATCGATTGCAGCCGAACATGAAGAATTGTCCGTAAGAGTTGTAGGCATTGTAGTGGTGGTTGTAGGTGTACATTGAGAAGAAGATGATAATAAAACCGCAGCGGAAGAAAGATCACTTCCTCCGGAGCTATCGCAGTTCCACACAAAGGCTGCGACTGCGGTTAATAGAATAGATCGTAAACGAAGCATAATTACTCCAAACTTATTAGTTTAGAATAATCTACGAAATCTTTCGTACGAATTCGACCGTCCCAATCGGCTCGAACCATATTTTTAAAATTTTAGGCGGAAACGATTTTGGAAATTTCTTCCAAATATTGAGTTGGTGTCTTTCCTGTGACTTTTTTAAAAGAAGTATTAAACGTGGACTTGGAATTGAAGCCATACTCAAGGGCCAGTCTCAAAAAATTAGGACGTTCTTCCGAAATATTTCCCAAAGCGGAAATGATATCTTTGATCCTATACTCGTTAACAAAATTATAGAAATTTGTTTCCAGCGTTTCGCTTAATATTTGTGTTATATAGAACCGAGGAATTTCCGTATTTTCAGAAAGTAGGTCGATGGAGAATTCAGAATCTTTATAAGGTTTTTCAGACTCCATATAATTTCGGATCTTAGAAAGAAATTCAGGGACCATATCTTCCCTTAGCCCTGACTTTTCATATTTTTTACGTTCTTCTTCTACCCCCTCTTCTTCATTTAAAGTTTTTTCTTTAAACGCATGAAGTTCTCTATGGGTGTAAACCACGGTTTGTCTTACTCCAAACCAGCAAAAGAAAACGGAAAATGCCAATACCGCAGCTCCTCGAACTAACCTAGGTTCGTAAGTTTCGGGAGGAAGATCCGTAAACAGCAAACCTTCTAACAAAAAATGGACTCCTGCGGATATTACGAACAGTACCAAAGTCCAATACATCCATCGTAAATCCTTAATACTATCTATATTAGAAAAATGATTTACTATATTCTTCCTATGGCGGTTCAAAAGTAGGAAAGTCCAAACTGAATACACTAACATAGAAGTGACTAATAACCCGCCGTTTGGGTGGAATCCCCTACTCGGTCTATGCCAATCATGAGGATCAAATTCTTCTTCCTGAGGTTGAAAAAAGAATAATCTAGATAAAAGTATACATTGCAGGATTACAAATGGAACAAAATGAAGAAGGTCCGTTCTTCTGAAACTTCTACCTTCCGTCGTTAGATTTTGAATATAAAGCAATAATAATGGACCATAGGTGTAAGGAAACAGGATGGAAAAATCCAAAAACTCAGGTCCCCATTCGAATCTATGGACCAACAAATGTCCTAGATGAGGAGCCGCGAGAAAGATCGTAAATACTGAATAGATAGAATCAAAAGAATATCTAGGTCTTTTAGTAAAGATCAGAAAAGCGGAAAAAACGCAGATCGTAAATGAGATAATCGGGATCGCAGGAACCATGACTAAATTTGACCCGGAAAATCCCCCGGTTTGGTTCTCCATCTTCTATGTACCCAAAAATATTGTTCAGGATACAGTTTCACTTCTTCTTCCAATGCTTTCGTCCAAACTTCAGTGTAATGACGAATTGCAGCTTCTCTATCGGAGAACGCGGATTTATCTACGAAGCCAAGATCCTTAACTCGTACCATAACTTTTCCTTTTTCTCCGCATAAAACCGAATAGAGTAACATTTTTGCGCCGGTTAAGTAGGCCATCAATGCAGGACCTTGGTAGGTAGATGCTTTTCGATTGAAGAAGTCTACAAAGATCCCAACCTTGCCTGCATTCTGATCGGAACCAAATCCTACCCAATAACCTTGTTTTAACATTTTAGTAACTTGGCTGGATTCTTCTGTGGAAACTAATTTGATCCCATTCTTACTTCTTAATTTATGAATGAGTCTATCCACATAAGGATTTCGGACTTTTTTATAAATCCCTCCTCCCTTCATTCTGATTCCCATAAATTGCACAAGAATTTCCCAGGTACCAAAATGTCCCGAGATCAAAACAACCCCTACTCCGTCTTGGATCGTTTTCTGCTCGATCGCCAAAGACTCCGCATCATAAACCAGATATTTATCCATCCACTTACGACTCAAACGAGGAGCAAATAAGGTACCAGCGAGAAGGTCACCTATATGAAGAAAACTTTTCCATACGAGTTCCTTTTTCTTTTCTTCCGAATAATCCGGAAACGCATAAGAAATATTATCGTATGCGATCTTACGATGTTTTTTAGCGAGAGGATAAAGAAGACGTACTAAAAATCTTCCGTAAACTAAACAGGCTCTATAAGGTAGAATTCTGAACGGAAGATAAAATAAGTATAAAAAGATATAGGGAATAATATAACGAACCAAGGTAGATCCAATTCTTGTTTTTCGAACATAAGGGCTCGGTCCTTATTCCTTGACAAGCAAAAAGACCCTCAGTTCATCTGGTATAGGATCTCGAATATAATTTGAGTTCCCAATTGGACATTCTCCAAACTAATACTTTCATTTTTTGCATGAAGCATAGCGAGTTCCTTTTCACTTAAAAGAACAGGGATCAGACCATAACATTCCATACCAATCTGACGAAAGTACGCATTATCCGTTTTGCCTGGAGAAATAAAAGGAGCGGCAACACTCCCAGGGATTTTACGAGTCGCGACAGATGCAATCGTCTGGAAAAGAATAGAATCCAGTTTAGATTTATCGGAAGTCACTGTGGAAGCAGGCTCCACTTCAACTTCATATTTTTCCGCGATCTTACGGATCTCTTTCAAATATTCCAAAGGATCAAATCCAGGAAGAAGTCTCACATCCAGTTTTGCCTCCGCTAAAGAAGAAAGTACATTATGGCCTTTACCCTCTTCTGTTTTCAGGCCGGAAACAGATTTAGTATTTCGAGTGATCGCGCTCAACTGCCTACTTGCACGAATAGGTCCGTATAATAATCTTCTCAAAACTGGAATATTTGAATTTTTTAATATAAATGATTTAGGAAAAGAGCTGATACTTCCGAGTTGATAGAAGAAACCTTGGGTCTCTTCGGAGATCCGAATTTCTGTGTCGTATTCCAAAACTTCTGTTAGAAATTTTAAAAGCCTTAGGCTCGGATAATTTTGACTTGGAGTACTGCCATGCCCTTGGTCTCCTTTAGCCTTCACATTCAACCAAAGATTTCCTTTTTCCGCATATTGGATATTGAAGATAGTACTTCCGGGAATGGCAACATCCTTGGTACCGAAACTCCCTTCATTCAGCATATATCCGTAACCTTTAAATAATTCCGGATGTACTTTTAATAAGAATCTAGCACCTCTTTCACTTCCGGATTCTTCGTCCGCCATACTTAAGAACATTACTTTTCTTTTAAGTGGAACTGCGGATCTTTTAAGTTCCAAAAAAGAAATGATCTGCATCACAATGAGGCCTTTACAATCCAACGCGCCTCTTCCGTGAATTCTACCTTCTTTGATAGTTCCCGCAAAAGGATCTTCTTCCCATTCTTTAGGATCCGCTTCTACTACATCCAAATGGTTTCCAAGGATTAAACCTTTTTCGGAACTTGGAACATTTGGCTCTAACTCGGCAATAAGATTCACTCTATCCGGAAACCCGGGTTCGGAGATAAGTTTAGTCTTGATCCCTTCCTTTTCGAAAATCGACCTGATATATTCTGCGACTTGTTTTTCGTTCCCTCTAACTGATTTGATCCGGATCAGATCTGTGAGAATTTTAATAGTTTCCGCTTCTCTCTTATTCCAAGAAAGGATATGATTCTCTTCTTTAAGAGGGGTGTTTTTAATGGGAGAAGTTACACATTCTATAAAAAGAAAGAGGCAAACGATAAGACCTAAACGGCAAAAGAAGGATCGATCTTTGGACATTCTCCAGTTTTAAGAGATTATCCATCTAACGTCCATAATTTACTTTAGCGGGTTTTCGCACAAAGGTCACAAAGAGCACGGAGACTCTTTAATAGAACTAACTCTTCCACAAAGTAAAACACTTCCCTAACTCCGTGTTCTCCGTGAGCTCTGTGAGCTCTGTGTGAAAAAATATTATAGATAAGAGGGAAAAGTAGCCCCAGGAGGACCCTGGGACCAAAACCAAACCAGGCTCATAACAAAGCCTACTTAAGAATTCGGTGGGTTTGTAAAATTTCCCTTATACTTTTTTTCTCAAAATTAGAAAAAAAGAATTATTTTGAATTCGTTGTCGCGGTCTCTTTCCCAGGCTTAAACCGGATCTTTCCTAAATAAACCTTTGTAGTCAAAGAATCCCTTTTTGATTTTAAGAAGAAACCGAACTCAGGAGTGGCCACCTTATAACTCTCATACTCCGCAAAAATATCCAAATCCACTCGATTTGCAGTGAATTCATCGAAATGAGGCAGATACTTTTCGGAAACGAGTATCATTCTTTCTCCATCCTTCTGCAAAGCTTCGAAAAGAACTTCCGGATCGAATAAAGTCCGAGTGATACGTTTTGCATAAAATGCATAAGATCTTTTGGAAGCGGGAACACCGAACATCAAAAACTTTTCTTTTCCTGGCTCCGCTTCTTGGATAATCTCCCCTACTTCCTTAGAGGGTTGATAAGAAACAAGCAACGGATAGGCATACAAACTTACTAAAGTGAAGAAGAAGGAGACGGATACAACTAAGGTGCCAAGCACTGCGTCCATTTTAAAATACAATAAAACAATCGCTGCAATTCCCAGATAAATCGCCACCCAAACATAATAAGAAACCGGAACATCTAAAACTAAGATCGGAAACAAGATCCCTGCAAATATGAATCCTAAACTAGTCAGATAAACTAAAATTTTACCTATGAAAGAAAGAGATCCTTCCGGACTTTCAATCAGCTTAAGTAAAAATCCGGAACCAACGACTGCTCCCGCGGGAAGACACCAGTAAATATACTGAGGCAATTGGTATTTGGAAAAACTGATCAGGAACAAAAATAGGAAGAGCCAGAATGCAGGAACAAAATCCTTCTCCTTCCATTCATTTTTTAGAATATTCGAGAACAGACCTTTTCCTTTCTCTTTTATAAATCCGTACAAATTCGATCCGATCCAAAAAAGGAACGGTAATATGAATATTCCGAATGCCCAAGAGAAATTAGAATAGAAGAATAGAGGATTGAACTTTTGGTCGTACATCTTGATATAAAAACGACCGAAAGATTGGACCCAAAGAAAGAAATAAGGCCCGTAAGTATTAAATTCCAAATACAAAGGAATAGACCATAAAAACGGAGGAAGTAAGGCCAATATCCCGCCTGGGAATAATTTCATCCCAAGAAGTCTTTTCCAATCCCTTCTGAAAAGAATGTCGCCGCCAATTCCGATCCCCGGGATCACAACTGCGATCGGCCCTTTTGTAATAAAGCCGAGTCCCATGGCAAGATACATCGCATAATAGTAAGCAGAATTCTTCTTGGTCCCTAAATAATAAAAAGCGAATACTAAAATGATATATGGAGTCACATACACATCTATTTTAGGATCCACAACCATCGCGTATAATCCGGGAGATAAAGCGTACAAGAAAACTGAGATCCAAGCACGTTTTATATTTCCTGAATATAACTTAGTTATAGTAAACACTCCCCAGAGAGAGAGTAAGGTCATAAGTATTGCAGGCAAACGGAATGCATAATTATTCTGACCGAAAAGAGTAAAAGAAGAACTGATCTTCCAGAAAGTAAGGATAGGTTTGTCCAGGTATCTTCTTCCATTATCCCGGATAAAAAACCAATTCCCGCTATCGGTCATTTCCCTGCCGATCTCCGCATACTGGGAGGAATCTATATCGATCACATCCAAAGGAAATGTCAAAAATAAGGGCAGAACAGCAACTGCTAAAAGAAATCCAGTAGACCATTTCAAAAACGGAACGTTTTTCCTATCTTGAACGAAATTCATATTTTTATAATACTCCAAACTTAATAGAAAAACGCTAATATCAATCCATGAGCCCGGATTCCATAAGGCAACGTGTAAATCCGGTACATGTTTTTTCGGACTCATAACAAGGCATCGCGTATCCTTGTTCTCTCAAACATCCCGATTCACATTCAATTTGCATGAAACTTTTTTGGGAAGCTTCCATGGGTCCCTTGGATTCGAATTGTTTTTCTACACAAGAGGTGAAGAACCCGCAGATCTCTTGGCATTTTTGTTGGTAGGGATCTTTACAATCGGTGAATCCGATCATAATAAAAGAAAATAAGAATAAGGTCGAAAAAAGGGACAGCCTCATTCCAGCTAGGTTATTCGATACGGATCTAAGGTCAACTTTTTGCGGCGAGCATTCCGCAGGCCCCATTGATGTCTTTTCCAGGGGACCTTCTGTTCAAAATAGGAACTCCAGCAGGCTCCAGATGGCGCAAAAACTCATCTATCTCCTGATCGCTGGGTCTTCTCCAACCGAAGAACTCAGTATTCAAAGGGATTACGTTTATTTTACAATCCAGTCTTCTTGCGATCTTCACTAATTTTTTGGCGTCTTCGGCACTCATGTTCACGCCTGGGATCATCACATATTCGAATGTGATCCTTCGTTTAAGAACTTTGGTATATTCTAAAGCAGCATCTAAAAGTTCAGGAAGTGCAAACTTCTCTTCTATATCCATGATCTCTTTTCTTCCATTCGGATCAGGATGATTGAGGGAGATTGCAAGATTATAAGGCTCTTTGTTTTCAATAAATCTGCGAATACCGTTTACTACTCCCGAAGTGGAGATCGTAATTCTTTTAGCGCCCATTCCCAAAGCGTCTCCATCATGAAGAAGTTTTGCTGCACGCATTACATTAAAATAATTATGCATAGGCTCGCCCATTCCCATGAACACTATGTTTGTGGCTCTATCACCGACGATCTTTTCTACCTGAAGGATCTGGTCTATGATCTCTCCTGCTTTTAAATTCCCCATATAAGGAAGTTTTGCTGTGGCGCAGAATTTGCAATTTAAGGTACAACCTATTTGAGAAGAAATACAGATCGTTTTCCTTCCACCATCTCCGGAAGGGATCCAAACTGATTCGAATTCTTTTCCACTTCCTGGAACCGATTCGAATGTGAATTTTTGGGTCCCATCCACTGATTTTAAATGTTTCGCAACGCTGATGGAGGAGAAGCTAAACTTCTCCTTTAATTTTTCTTTTAAATCCTTACCGATCGTAGAGAACTCTTCCCATGACTCATAACGATTGGCGTACAATCCATTATAAATTTGTTTTGCTCTAAAAGGTTTTTCGCCCAGCTCGGAAATGAGCTGAGTGAGTTCCTCGAGAGTATGGCCCTTGACCGGGATTTTTCCAGTTCCATTCTCCTGGATCTCAGTATTAGGAATGGTTTCGTTCACTTGCAAAAATCCTTATATTGCTTTTCTGCGTTTTCGTATCCTAGATCCCAGGATTTTTTATAATCTTTGCAAGACTCGGTTTTCCTTTTTAAGGCAGCATAACCCAATCCACGATTAAAATATGATATCGAATCATCCGGTAGGATTTTCAAAACTTTGGAATAAGAATCTATACTATCTCTATATTTTCCGGAAGCATAATACGCAAATCCCAAGGCAAAGATCGCTCTAGGATATTCCGGGTCTAATTGTACCGCTTTTTTGGCGTCGGCTAAAGATTCTTTCGCTTTTTCTAATATACCCAGCTGGATCGCTCTTTCTGCAAATGCGTATGACTTTATCAAACCAGAATCGATGGCTTTATTTAAGTCTTCTAAACCTTCTTCTTTTCTTTCCAATCCGAAACGACTTAAACCTCTATAATATAATGCATCCAGATTTTTATCATCCAAAGAATATGCGGAATCGAAATCAGTTTCAGACTCGCTGTATCGATTCAAATAATATTTACTTAGGCCCCGGTTATATACTGCGGAAGAATTTTTAGGATTCACTGCAAGATAACGATCATATTGGGAAATCGCATTTTCATATTCGGATGCATTATAAGAATCTAAACCTTGTTGGAATAATTCCTTCAATTCCTGTTCGGAGAGAATTTCAGGACTGCTATTACTGTTTGCCGATTCTTTCTCTAATTGGTCCAGAAAGGAGCTGATAGTAGAAGTGATCCAAAAAAACACCGCTTTAGGAGTTTCAGTTTTTACTTCTTGTTCATCGGGTTTTACCGAAGAACTCGTTTGTTCCGGACTATTAGAAGAAACCGTTTCCGGAGAAAAGATCTGAAATCCCGCCAGGATCAAACCGACCACCAAGAAAATGCCCAATACTTTCTGCATACGATTTGTATGACCGGATTTTAAAAGGAATACCAGCTTTTTTCCGGTCAGGAAACAGCAGAATCCGAATGTTCGGAAATAACTTTCCCATCTTCCAGAATCATTCTAATAAGCCTAGTCATCTCCACAGAATATTCCACGTTTAAGTGTTTCGTCACACCTTCGCAGAAACCATTGATGATAAGAAGTTTTGCATCGTCTTCCGAAAGCCCTCTGGACTGAAGATAGAATAACTGATCCTCATCGATACGAGAAACAGTCGCCTCATAGTTTAAGGTTCCATTCTGCCCGCTCACATCATTATAAGGATACGCATGTGACTGAGAACGATCATCCATCATTAGACCGTCACATTTCACATGGCTGTATGCGTTTGAAGAACCAGTAGTGAATTTTACAAGACCTCTGTAAGAGTTGATCCCTCCATCCAAGGAAACACCCTTTGCCAGAATATTACTGCGAGTATTTTTACCTACGTGGATGATTCTTGCACCTGTATCTTGGATCTGGCCGGAACCTGCAAAGGCTAAGGATAGAATATCCCCTGTAGAATTATCACCTTGTAATACGATACCAGGATACTTGATCGTATTAGCGCCGATATTCACATCCGTCCATGTTATATGAGCCGCTTCATGACAAAGGCCACGTTTAACGGTCCAGTTATACATATTCTTTTTCCAGTTCTGGATAGTAGTGTAGAATATTTTGGAATTCTTATGAGCGATCAGTTCCACTACAGCAGTATGAAAATTTGTGCCTTTGTCCTGAACAGAAGAACATCCTTCCGAATATTCTAACTCTGCTCCATCCTCTGCGATCAAAAGAGTTCTTTCATATTGGCCGGAAGAAGCAGCACTCACTTTGAAATATGCCTGCAAAGGCATAGGAGTTTTAACACCTTTCGGAACGTAAGCGAAAGATCCTCCGGAAAATACTGCAGAGTTCAATGCGGAGAATTTATTGTCCCCGATAGAAACTACAGTCCCGATATATTTACGAACGATATCAGGATATTCACGAATAGCAGTATCTATATCGCAGAAAATAATCCCAAGATCCGTAAGTTCCTTTTTAACGTTAGCGTAAACAGTCTCGGAATCTTCCATGGCTTCGATCCCGGCCAGGTATTTTCTTTCGTGTTCAGGGATCCCAAGTCTTTCAAAACTTTTTAATACTTCAGGATCTACTTCGTCCCAGGATTTTTTCTTCTTATGATTTGCGCCTATATAATGCACATACTCGTCTATATCCACTTTGAAGTTAGGAAAAAATCCCCAACCAGGCAAAGGTTTACTTTCATAAACTTTAAATGCTTCTAGACGGAATTCAGTCAGCCAAGCAGGCTCATTTTTAATATGGGAGATGGACTCCACCACTTTGCGTGTAAGTCCTTTGGGAAAATTATCCGCACGATAATATCTATCTTCGTCGGAAATGATCTCAAGTGCTTGTGCCATAATATTCTTCTCCCATATCTTAGACTTTTAGAAGGAAAGATGCAATCCTTTCCGAAAGTCAAAGTGCGAGTTTTGCCCGAATGAGGGCTATATAACAAGATTTTAAGGGGAACGGTGGGTGACCAGGAGAAATTAGAAAGGAGAATCCGGTCCTAAGACCGGATTTCCGTAAGAATGGATTAGTTTACCGCAGAGAAGTATTCTTTGGACTTTTCTGGATCCGCTTTCATGGTTTTCTTTCCTTCGTCCCAGTTTGCAGGGCAAACTTCGCCGTGTTTTTCCACGTATTGGAAAGCTTTCACTAAACGGATTGCTTCATCAATATTTCTTCCTACAGGAAGATCATTGATGGTAGACTGACGGATCACTCCAGCAGGATCGATGATGAAGGTTCCTCTCAAAGCCATTCCGCCTTCTAAAAGAACTCCGTAATCTCTTGCGATTGACTTGGTTATGTCTGCAATTAGAGGATACTTGATATCACCTAATCCGCCTTGTTTACGAGGAGTATTCTTCCATGCAAGGTGAGTAAAAGCGCTGTCTACGGAAACTCCCAGAACTTCCGCTCCGATTTTTTTGAAATCGTCCAATTTTGCATCATACTCGATGATTTCAGTAGGACATACGAAAGTGAAGTCGAGGGGCCAGAAGAATAGAACAACCCACTTTCCTTTATAGTCGGAAAGTTTGATTTCCTTGATTTGCTGGCCGATTACGGCTTCTGCTTTAAAGTCCGGTGCGAGTGAAGTAACTTGAGGCATTTTGCTCTCTCCTATTTAGAATCATTCTAAATTTAGACAGTTAGGATGGAAAGCAGTTTTTCTTTTTTTCTCCAAATCGACAATTTTCAACCAATCTCGATTTCCAGACAGAATTTCAGGTTTTAGGAGTTTTTCGCACGGAGTTCACAGAGAAGACGGAGAGTTTTGCACGCGAAGCCGCAAAGAGAAGAAGATATTAAATGGTGTTTTTAAAAACCTACCTTAGCGGTCTTAGCGCCTTTGCGTGAGAAAATATTTTTAGAAAGGATCAGCCTTTAGCCATGAGATATTTCTCCATGAACTCGGTAATGTCCTTGATGTTCCGGTTAATCATCTTTCTGAGTTCAGGTGGGATGTTCTGTGATTTAATAACTCGATAATAGTTCAAAGCATTCTTCAACATTTTGCGGCGAGCAAATTCCTGGGCCTTGATCAGCATTGGTTTATACTTATAATATGAGTATTCCATAATACTGTAATTCTTGGAAAGTTTGAAAGAGTGAGGGATCTTACCAAAATCATAGGTTAAGGTCAAGAAGGGAGCATCATCCACTTCCGGAGGTTTTAACTCCAGAATACCATGGATCATCTTAGGCTCGTCGTCCCCGCCTCCACTTTGACCTTCAGGTCTATCTTGGTCTAAAGGTTCGAGGCCTCCATCCAGTACTTCAATTTCTGGAGCTTCTTCCGCATTTGGAACAGGAGAAGAAGAAGGTGAAGAAGTCGGAGCACCTGGTCCTGCAAGCGGAGGGATCTCAGGTGTATATTCTTCGTGTTTTGTTTCATCTATAGGATCAGGAAGATCGATCTTAGGTAATTCGATCGGACCTAGAGAAGGAGCAGCTTCTCCACTTGGAGCAGGTGCAGGCGAGGCTTGAGGAGTTCCTTCAGGCTCTCCTCTCAATACTTTATCTTCCGGATCAGGTAAACGGATCGGAACTAGATCTAACTGAGGAAGTACAGGTGCTGCATAACCCGGCATCTGATCTGAAAGAGGGTATTCAGGTCTTGGCCAATCCTGAGGAAAAGGTTCTTCTGAAGCTTGCTGTTCTCTTTCTTGGCGTTTTTCTTCCGCCTTCTTCTTAAGATAATCGTCTCTCTCTTGGAAAAGATCTTCTTTTCTTCGATCGTCTTCTCCCCTTCTGTCCTTGCGAGAACCTTCTCCTCCTCTTCTCTCTCCTTGCGAGCGACGATCTTCTCCGGTCCTTCTATCAACAAGAGGAAGATCCTTAAATTTATCCCATTCATCCGAAAAGAATGTATCTTCCGGAAGATCCATTTCGTTCGGATCAAGATGTGCTGGATCTTTAGGTTTTGGAGAAGGTTCAGAAGGAGCAAAATCCTCCGGCCCCACAGGACCTGGCCCTCCACTCGGAGGCGGACCTCCTGGTCCAGACGGAAATCCACCTGGAGGTGAAGGAACTCCTGCACTATAAGAAATAGGCGCACCTGGCGGAGGCGGTGGCATTGGCCCGGAAGAAGGAGCGTAAGAAATAATTTGATAAGATACAGGCCCTGGCGGCAACTCAGCAGGAAGTTTCGGAGCCTCTGTTCCAGGAGGTGCTTGGATCTGGATTGGATTTGCAAATCCTTGGGAAAGACTACCGCCTAAGGCTTGGCTGATATCCTTGATCGCTTTGACCAAGTCTCCCATTGGAATTGGAGGTCCTGAATAATTCGGATCATCTGGAGTATACGTCTCTTCCTCAGGAGGAGAATTGATATGATCCTCTATCGCTTGGATATTATTATCTATTTTTTCATTAATATCCGAATCAGGAATTCTAGCGTTAGTTCTCTTTAAGATCTCCAACGCACCTAGGAAATTTTCTTTATCTACTAATGCTTCTGAATGTAAAAGAGGTCTTCTATGGTGCGCATAACGAGAGTTATTCCGAATGATATCGTCAGTTGCATGAGGAAGTTGTAATTTATCCTTCTTCTTTAATCCTGGATAATTAGGTTTTTCTCCACCAGCTGGAGGAGGACTCCATTCTTCTTTCGACTTCTGAAGTTCTGGTTGTCCGCCTCCTTTTTGAGGAGGAGAAGAAGAGGAAGAAGGACCAGAATCTTGGTCTCCAACATTTACAAGTTTTCCTCTATCAGCTGGAGAAGGAGTTCCTGCACCACCTCCACCCGACCCAGGACCGCCTCCTCCGCCTGAACTTCCACCACCAGGAGAAGGCGCAGAACTTCCTGAAGATCTATTCGGATCTCTGAATAAAGTGTACGCTCCTGCTCCCGCAGAAAGAAGTCCTAATAATAAAAGAAGTGCAGTCATCTAAAAGATTCTTATCTATTATTTTCGACAGAGTATTACGTCGTTCTTAAACAGCAATCAGTAGCTTTTTCGGATTGACACCATGAATGTTAAGTAATAACTTGACATATATGAAATCAACGGTTCGGGAAAACCTGAGCTTCGGGTCTAGTCCTGACAATCCGGACGGTCTTCAATTAAAGATCACCTTTGATGAGGACACCAAAACCGCTTACGGTGACTATACGGTTCCTGAAAAGTTCCAAGGGTCTCCGGACGTGATCCATCCCGGAATTATCGCTACTATTTTGGACGAAATCATGGCCAAAATCAACGAGGCGATGAATTTTAAAACAACAACTGGCGAGTTGACGATCCGCTTCTTACAACCTGCACAAGTAAATCAACCTTTGCATTTACGCGGCTGGTTCGTTAAAAAGAACAAAAAAGTGATCGAAAACAGAGCCGAAATTGAGAACGAGATCGGTAAGATTGTAGCCCGCGGTAAGGGCAAATACATCGAACTCGATTCCTGATCCAATACGGAATTATAAAACCCGCCGATGTGGTGGAATTGGTAGACGCACTGGATTCAAAATCCAGCGGGGGCAACCCCGTGTCGGTTCGACTCCGACCGTCGGCAGGGTTATTTCCCACCTTTAGCAGAAGCAATCGCTTCTTCGAACGCATCCTTCTCCACTTGATCAATCGCTTCTAAGATCAGATCCATTTCTTCCCTAGTCAGTCCTGCAAATAATTCCTCTCCTTTCGTAAGAATTCCTGCACCTAGCATAATACCTTCTACCTCTTCCTGAGTGTAAGTTTTTGGTTTCGACTTCATTGTCTTAACAACTGCATCCATGAGTTGTTTGATCTTAGAAAGAAGTTCCTTATCCGAAAGTGTCGCAAATAATTTTAATATATCTTCTCTGAATTCGTCCGCGTCTTTTTTAGAAACGGAAGCAAGCACCTGGTTGAAGATAGATTTGTTTTGGAGATCGTTCCCTTCTTTTAATAATTCTTTCGCCTTGGAAAACATGATCTCTTCGAATCTATGAGCAGTTACGTAAGAATGTAACGCTGCAAATCCTGCCTGGAATGCCGATTTTAAATGACGGCCCAATTTGAATACTGCCATACTCAATGAGCCTAAAAGCCCGAATACTTTTGGAGGAGAATGTACAAATCCTGCTAAGGACGTAAATGCTCCGTCCAATTTTTTTCTGCCTTCGTATTCAGGATATAGTAGCTCTAGAAAGTAACGCACCAATAGATCCACTTTCTCTTCCGGGATGGATGAGAACTTAGGATACCTGGAAAGATTGTTTTTAGAATATCTTCTTGTTAAGGCTTCTCTATAAGCGCTTATCAATTTTGGAAATTCCGGTTCTTCTAATAGCGATCCCATACTCGGGTTGAGTTTTACACTAAGCTCTGAATAAGGAAGTTATTTTTCCACGCGAAACCGCAAAGAAAAGAAGATACGCAATGTTGGAATTCCAACCTTAGCGGTCTTAACGCCTTTGCGTGAGAATATCTTTTACCTTCCCGGTTGCTATTTTTTCCATTGCAAACGAACCAATTCATATTTCGCAGAGTTTGTTTCATCTAATGCTTTTTTCAGGTTTGGCAAAACCCATGACTTCGTGTCTTCTCGGAAAGTATCCTTGTAATTCCAATTGTCCTGGAACATTCTTTTATAATATTCTTTCGGATCTACTGTGACTACGAACTCGACTCGTTTTACCTTGGAAAATTCTTCTTTGGATAAACTTACATGAAGAAAAGCGGATTCTCCAGGAGAAAGTCTTGAGTCAAAAATTTCTTTTTGTAATTCCAAGTCCAACATCCAGCCTAAAGTTTTTTCAGAGACCTTTCTCTTTTGCCCGGTTATGGATTCTATCCATACTTCCAAGTATACTTTTGGAACAGAATAACTGGGAAATGTATGCCCTACTCCGGAGTTTTTTAACTCAGAGATAATTTCGGCCCCTTCTTCTTTTGGTAAAACTTGCAAGGAAGTTTGGACCCCACTTTTTACCATTTCCGGATCGGAGATACCTTTCCATTCATGTTTTCTATCAGGCATATGACAATTCTGGCATTGCACATTTGATTTGGCAAATTCGGACCTTCTCCATTGCCCATAAGTGTCCATTAGGAACTTTCCATTCACCTGTTTTGCAGTCTCAGGAGATTGATGGCAGTTCTTGCAAAATTCGGATTCTTCGAACTCTTTTTGAGGAATAAAACCTTGGTGAGGAATATTCGAATTTTGGAATATTCTGTCTTCATTTCCTTCCTTTGGAAATGGTCCGTATACTTTTCCTTTTCGGAGATGACAACTCGCACATTGTATTCCGTTTTCTTCCGAGCCTTGTTTCCAACTAGAGCCTGTGACTTCTCCCCAACCCAAACGTGAGAGTAATAAAGTTTTGGTTTCTGGATTTGGACTGTGGCAATTCATACAATTTTCGGATCCATGTTTTCCGATCCTAGGCAATTGCCAAAGAAAGCCCGGGCCGATGGCCCGGGAGTGAAGAGTCGACTTCCAGGAACCGAACTGTTGTAAATGGCAGCTCCCGCAAGAGGCCGGGTTCGGATCTACTGTAATCGAGCCTTGGGATTCGAGGGGGAATGCCCAATGCCTCTGGTGAAACCCTTCTTCTTTACAAAATAATAAGAAGAAGGCCGCCGCAAAAATTGCGACAAAGAAGACTGAGGGATTTATCCTCCGCAAGGATTTCCTCCTCCACCTCCTCCTGAACCACCGCCTCCTCCGCCACCGGAGGAAGCAGAACCTGAAAGATATTTTTTATCCTGGTTTATTATATCATTCGTACCTTTCGCAAAGCTACGTTCTGGCGTAAAATAAGTTCCTAAATTAGAAATGTTTGATGCATCTATCCCGGATTTTCCTACGTTATATGTGATCGATTCAGTCACGGAAGAACGATCCGTTCTCCATGCGGATACCGCACTTATATTGGACCAGTTCCCGTTAGAATCGTAAGCGAGAGATCCCCATTCTACCCAAGAACCGTCGTAAAACCTGGTAGGATATCCAAGGATCGCAAGAGTTGCAAATCCAGTGATGGAAGATCTTACATTAGTTCTGCAATAGGCAATGATAGTCTGACCTTCCGTATATCCGTTCGCAGATAAAAGGTTTTGGAGATCCGATTTTGCGAGGAATTCCTTATTCGCATTAATAAAGTTTGCGAAAGGAATATTTTTTGCACCTTTCACATGCCCTTCGAAAGGAGTATAACAGCTAGGGGTATCCGCGCAGGTTAAGTTAGAAGGTCCTACTGTGGATCCACTTCCATCATATTCTGCAGCTGATCTTGCATCTAAAATGAAACTCCCTCCTGAAGGTGCAGGAGTGGAACCTTCGAATATTGGATTTGTAATACCTTGGACTACATTAAAAACATCCGCGAGTGTAGCCTGTAATATAGTATGATCCCTGTATAAACTTCCTAGAGTACCCGCGCCGCTGGTTGTAGGAACAGTGTAGGAAGACCCGCCCGTAAGTTGAGAAGCGCCTATCTTAGTGGAAACCGCTCCGTTCAAAACTGCAAGATGGGTTCTTTCTAATCCCCAATAATATAGAGTATACCAAGAACGTAATGTAAGCATTAGGTTCCCATCCGTAGGAACATCTTGTGCAAGTACGATCAGGTCAGTCGCTGGATTCACACCAAAACGTTTTAAGAATGCATCTATATTTTTCCCTTCCGGAACGATCGTCTCAGTATCAATCAAACCGTTAAATCTAGTCTGACCGAAAAAAGTATAATCTGTGGAAGTTGCAGTAATCCCATACACTCTCACTCCCGTCTCTGGTCTTACATAAGAACCGGAAAGTGCTCCTCCGCTGATCTGAAAGATGATCAATCTTCCGCTAATCCCAGGAGGGCGGTTCGCTGCCCAATTAGATCTCCAGGATTCTAAAGTAGACGCAGTGATCAGCCCATACGTATTATTATTATAATCGTCATTTGATACCGACAAAAGTTGAGATGTATTAAAAGCCTCCACGGGTTGCACTAAAGCAAGTTTCTCATACGGAGTAAGATACTCCGGGCCATGGCAGGCTCCTAAAAAAGGAATTAGTAATAAACGAATTCCTAAATTTCTAATTTTTAAACCGAACATATTCCCCTCCGACTATAAGAGCCTGTCCCAAAGGTCCAGGCTCTTGAAGCCCGAAACCAAACACATTTAGATAACTTAAAGCCATGGGACGGACTATAAGTTAAATGGAAAATTGATCAGGAACCCGAAGGTTCTTAAGATTGCGGTGTTATACCCGGAATAAGTATGAGAATAGAAGAAGTTATAGTAATTACCGTACTTATCCGTATAACCCAAACTCACTTCGAGGTTGTGATAGACTTCCTTTCTTCCCCAGGCCGGTCTTTCATGCTCTAGATAATAATTGTACCAATCCTGCCCGAAAGGAGGAATGGAAGGTGGATCTAGTTGGATCAAGTTTAAAGGAGGAGTTCCTCTTGGATCTGCAAATGCATATCCTCCCTGGCCAATCTGCCCCCTACTTCCGACAATAAAGATGAATGAATCCAAGAAACGTTTATATAAAGCACCGTAGTAAAGAATATCATCAGGCACAGGCTTTTCTCTTCTGCGATAACTCCATTCACCTAAAGCGCCGAGTCCCCAAACATTGAAATCTTTGCCTAAGTAGATATTTACTTCTGCACCGTTTGCTCCATCCCCTAATGCCTGAGGGTTTCTATCATAATCACCCTTTTTAATCCCACCAATTCTTACACTGATAGTAGGAACCCAGATAGAGTCGTAATCATACTCATCTATTACTTTATAACGTAAGCCTGCTCTAGAATCTATGACACCATACTTATCCGGCTGTTCAGGAGAAGTTAAGGTCCCAAAATAACGATCGATCAGCTGGACCCTTCCTAATTTACCAAAACCTGTTTGAAGATCCACAGTAAGTCTATCAGTGATACCATACTCGAAAGCAAGAGCGCCTACGTTGATCCGAACATCATCATCATAAGTGTTATGGTATTTTCCCACGTATGCGGAATTATAAACCGAATTCACCGCAGTGGTCCGAACCCATAATTGTCTTTGGTAAGGAGCCCAAACCGTCTGAGAAAATAATTCCCCGATAAAAAGTGGTTGGGCCAAAAATAGAAGGGTAAAAAAAACTCCCTTCTTAATTAAAAATTTCATTATATAATGATTCCCTGATTAATCCTTCTTTTCCTCCAACTTCACGTTGAAGCGGATACTTACGAAAAATTCCAAAGCGGAAATCTGTTCTTCGGATAATTTTCCCGCCAAATCTTCCAAACTCACCCTTCCTTTTTCGGAGTTAGGCAAGGAGCCTTGGAGATATTCCAAACGGTTTTTCTGAGATTTTACTAGATCTTCTTTCTTAGCATCCAGGGCGACTTCTCCATTATAGATTGCCTTGCCTAGATTGAACTTTTCCCTTTCTTTCCCACGAAGTGCCTGCCCGGCCACCCCGCCTCCTCCGAATCCACCGGAGGCCAAAACAACTTCCAAAGAAGAGAAAAATAATGCGCCGATTAGCGCGTAGATATATAATATTTTCATAAAGCAGTAACTCCCTCTTTTTATTTTATGTTACAGAATTGGAAAGGACGGGGATTCCCCCGCCCTTAATGTATATCGCAACTTATTGGTTTTTGTAATTCCAGTCGTCGACGAATGCTTTTTTGGTTGTTGTCGCAGAGGAGTTGATTTGGAAATAATCCACAGTGGATTTTTTCACACCTGTATTATAGTGTGGTCCATCTCCGGATCCTCTTGCACCAGACTCGATCGCACCTTGAACGTCTGCGGCGAATTTAACCGGAACGGAAGGATAAGTAGAAGCTCCCGCAGTTACATCGTCGTTAAAGTTCGCAGACGGAAAATTACCCGCCAATAATCCAAAGATACTCCATCCATCTTCTAAGAATACGGAAGGACGTCCCAAGATAAGCTGAGTAGAAATACCACTGGTTTGGGTTCTGGTATTCGTTCTGCAATACTGAAGAATAGTTTGGCCTTCTTCATATGCAGGTGCGCCTGAGTTAGGCCCACCTGTAGTTCCGTAAGTGTCCCAAATATCTTTGATATCCGCTTTAGACTTGAACTTCAGAGTATTAAAAGTTCCTACAGCAGAAGTAGTATATGCGTAAGCGTTATCCAAAGTAGTACGATCTACTACATTGTAATGAGGAACAAATACTGCACCTTTCAAGTGACCTTCGAAAGCGATAGCACCACCTCCGGATTTTGTAGTCCCGGTAGTATTCTCTCCGCCGTTATACTCTTGCCATCCAGCACTAGATGTATATACGCTAATATCGTTGTTATTGTTCGCAGTTCTGTTATCTGAGATCAATACAGTTGAAGAAAGCCCCTTCACACTATGATGCCCGTTGTTCTTAGCAACTTCGATCGTATCTTCGATACTTAATGTAAGGATCCTGTTATCCACATTCTTCAGTTGTCTAACAGAGAAAGTACCGTTCAGAGGAGGAACTGACTCGTCAGTATCATTGCCCAATTCCGCTTCCGGAAATTGACCCTTGATAGTTCCATTAAGAATAGCAAGATGTTCGTGAGCCACACCCCAATATCTTAAAGTGTAATGTTGGTGACCAATGGAACCATAGTTGTCTCCATTACCACTTGCAAATACGATCAGATCCTTAGTAGGGTCTACTCCGTAAGTTTGGAACCACTCGTCTAAACTTGCCCCGCTTAAAAGTCCGTTTCCACCTGTGGTTGAAGTTCCACCTGGAATAGTGATCAAACCGTTGTTTCTTGTTTCTCTAAAAGTTTTCCAAGAATAAAGTGCAGCGTTGTTTCCGGTGACGGAGACAAAAACTTTCACTCCAGCAGTAGGAAGGATTAAACTTTTATTCGCATCTGCTCCCACTTTGTTTGCTTGGAAGATCACCAAGTTTCCTGTAATACCAGCTGGCTTATTGTTTGCCCAATCGGTTACCCAAGTTCTTAATGTAGATGAAGTGATCAAACCGTATTGGTTAGCATTATAATCATCCGCAGATTCGATAGACAGATCCGAAGCGCTTGCTACTTTTACACTGGAAGTTCCTCCCCCAATGGCAGCTAATGCAAGTGCGGAACTGTCCGAAGATCCCTCTCCACAATTCCCGAGTAATCCCAGCACAATTGCCAGGAGGCTCGAATTAATGAGCTTATTTTTCATTTTGTTCTCCTTTGCTGGTCCGGCCGGGGTTCCCTCATGTTTATTCCACTGCGGACTCTAAGCACAAAGTCGAGAAAAGGCTCCGCTTTTACTAAGATTATTTCAATATAACGAACATATTATCCAATTAATTGAACAATATATTGTAATTAACGCACAATTTTTTAAACAAAACGGAGTGAGCCCTAAAAATTAGGAAACAAAATGACTATAGAAAATACTTTCTGTGGACTTAGGATGTGTTATTTTCCGCTAAAGCAGAATATTCAAAAATTGAAAATTACCTTTTTATAAAGTGTTGGGTTGGATTCAGAAGGAGATACGAGGCCCTAAGTGGATCAAGGTCCCTCCCCATTTATAAAACGGATCAAAGGCCAAGAGATAAGCCAATCCCAGTAACAATCCGAAACCTAAAACCCATTTTTCCCGGTTAGAAAATCCTTTTCGGAAGCGGATCAGCCAAAGAGCAATCCAGGCCGGATAGAATAAGTGAGAAAACACTCTTGTACTGTCTGCAGTAAAAAAAGTAATGAAGAAGGCGCCAAAACAAACGAATAAGATCGAGATCTTCTTACGTATCAGATTCTCCAAAAATAGAAATAGCAAACCATTCCAGAAAGAGAGCAAGGTAAGAAGAAAATAATTCGTATGTGTAGAATACCAACGAGCGAAGCCTAAAGACTGCGCGGTATCTAATCTTCTTTCATTCCATTCTATTCCATTCAGATAAAAGATCAAATAAGAAGAAGCTCTTCCTACAAATATTCCGAGCAAAAAGACCTTTAATATATCTCGATCAATCTCTTTCTTCTCCCAGAAATATAAAAACAAAACTAAAAAGGAAATTATTATAAATTGATAAAAATGGGTCCAGGATCCCAAAACAAAAAGGAAGAATAAAAAGTATAAGATAAATTTCTTCCCTTGGCGCTGATCATATTGATCCAAAAACAAAATAAGCAGTACTGACCAGAAGAATGTAAGATGATCTGCAAAGCCGATCCAATTGTTTTGGATGAGATAAAGAGGAGAAAGAAGCAGAAAAAAACCCAAAAAAATCCCTGCAAAATAACTTCTAAAATAAGAAGCATAAACTATCAGGATTGCGGAGATAATATATAATAAAAACTTACAATACCTTTTGAACCCTTCCGGAGAAAGATCTATCTTAAAAATTCGAAGATGATAAGGAAATAAAAAAGAATCCGAATCGTATTCTTTGGAAAGATCCGACTTAGAGAGATAATAAAACCCTGAATTGATTACTTGGGACTCAGGAGAAGTTTTGTATAAAAAATAAGAAGCTTCCTTTAAGAAAAAAATGGAAACAAGTCCAATTAGTAAGGACAATACTAATCTTTTTTGTTTGTAGAAACTTTCTCGGATCTTCTCGCAGGATTTCATCTAACCAAAAACTTTTCATTCAATGAAAAGTTCGGATTATAGTCTACTGCCCCCTCAGGAATTGCAATTAACAAAACGTAAACAGAGATCTATTTCAATCGTCGGAAAGAGAAGAAGACCAGATCAGATACGAGTCCTTCTCCCCTAAATTTGCAAGTTCTTGCAGATCTTTTCCTAAGAAAGTCATGCTGTCTCCTTCTTGCAGGTCGAACCATTTCCCCCCTACTTTTAAACGTAGTGCGCCCGATTGTAGGAACAAATTCTGTCTTTGTTTGGATTGCACTTTTGTAATAAAAGTTTTGGCAACCCCAGGAAGAAGTCTGATTTCAAATAGTCTAGTTTGAAATCTTGTTTCTTCATGAAGAAGTGGTCGGATCACGAACTGGTTCTCCTCTACGGAGTTTTCACTCGAGTCTTCTTTCCTATAAATTTTAGGAAATTCTTCCTTAGAAAATTCCATGAGACTGGACAATGGTAAACGGATCGCTTTAGAAATTTTCCATAATAAAGCGATAGAAGGTGCAGCCTTTCCAGATTCCACGAGGCTTAACATTCCTCTGCTTACCTGAGATAATTCTGCAAGCTTTCCGAGAGAAAGACCCAACTCTTGTCTCCTCTTACGAACCAAGGTCCCAATAGATTGGATCAAACCTCTTTCAATCGGATCGATCGTTGGCATACTCGGTTCTCCTCACTGATCCGGAATTTTGTTTATTCCGAACAGTTATAATAACAATTTATCCAACTTATTGGAAATATTGTCCAAAATAACAACTAAAATTCTTTCAAAGGAGAAAAAAATCCGATTTAACTCAAAAGAGATGGTTTTTCGAGGGAATTGGTGATTTTAGAAGAAAATCGGATCTTATGCCAGACGAGAAGAATAGGAATAAAGAGCAAACTAATCAAATACAAGAGCCAATCTGGATGTGCATAATAACCTTTTTCTAATACAGACTCCCAATCTCCCAGGTTCGCGTAGTTTAGATAAGAGATCTGGCCCAAGAACAAAAACACCCAAGAAGGCCAAAAAACTCCCGGTATCCTTAGCAAAAATGGAAACATCCAAAGCAAATACCAAGCATTTACAACGGGCGAGAAGTAGAAGAATAAGAAGAATGAAATCCCTATCTTCTCCTCTTCTTCTAAATTAGAAAAATATATTTTATTCAAAAAAAGTAATACACTTATAACCGCCGGGATCGCCCAAAAAAACCGAGAAAATCCCCCGAAGAACATATAAAGAATATTATAACCCAAGGGAAAGAATGTAAAATTTCCAATAAATCTACTTAAAGCAGTAAAGTCAGTCTCTGAGGAAGAAAATAGAAAGAAAGAATATGCTAACACTATTCCTAAAATGGAAAAAGCCATATCTATTACTGCTCTTTTCCAATTCTGATTTTTGTCCCAATGTGATTTCAGCAAGAAAGTAAAAAGTACAACTCCGAATCCTTTCACAGCCACGCTGAGTCCCCAAATAAAAAAGCCTAAACGAAACCTAGACTTCTCCGCTAAATAAAAAGAATAAAACAAAAGAAAGATCCCTATAATATCCGGGTGAGAATTTAAAAAGATCTCTTTGATCAGGATAGGATTCCAAAAATATAAGGAAGAAGAATGAGTCCCGTATTTACTTTTGATCAAGAAGAATAGAAGAATATCAGGAACTAAGAGAAAAAGTTTGAGGGCCCAAAGTTTCCAAGGGAATAGAATATGGATGAGATAAAAATAGACCTCAAGCACCGGAGCATAGATCGTGGGCCAGTCTGGATGATTGATCCTGGAAAGTATTTCAGTTCTAGTAGGATCCGATTCTCCAAAAAAAGATTCCGGGGCAATTCCATAAGGACTTCCTTTTTCAGAACTGATCCATCCATCCCAAAGATAACGGGCCCAATCATCTTCGAAAATAGGAGTGAAAAAGATCAAAACAAAACGAATTAGAAGTCCTAAAACAAAACCAAGTCTTCCAGATGATTCTAAAGTTTTAGAAAGAAATAAAAATCCATAAACAATACTTAATCCGCAAAAACCAAGAATGTATAAACTTCCAGTTAAACTTCTTCCTAGGTTCTTCACTTCCCAAAAAAGAAAAATACTTAGGTACGCTAAGGTTGCCAGGATCCAAATCAGATTACTTCGATTTAAGATCTGGCTTCTTCTTTCTTTATTCCTTTCGAATTCCAAGGTCCATTTTCCTTTTCACTGTTAAATACCATTAAAAACACAGGACATTTGTCTGTAATATTAAAAATATTCTGCTATATAGGATTTTTTGTATTACTTATTGACGAATCCCGGCCAGTTTCCAACTTAGATCATATGAAGATCATAATGTCCTTTGCCTTAGTTTTTCTAATTTCTTCCTCTCTTTTCGCCTCCGAAAAACTTTCCGGAGTAAGAGGATGGTTCATCAGCGCACCTGAAGCATTATATCTACATGGGCAAGGCGCAGTGTTCGTGGATGCAAGAGATGGTATCAAAATTTCCTCATTCTCCAAGTCAGTTCCATTAGGTTGGCAGGAAATCTCTCAGAAAGAATTTCCCAACCAAGGAAATTTAGTCCAGGCTTCCGAGGCGAAGGACTTACTACGCAAAAAAGGTTTAGATACGAATAAGATCGTACTGGTATTCGGAGATCCCACGGGAGGATGGGGAGAAGAAGGCAGGATCGTCTGGTCTCTACGTACTTTAGGTTTTTCTAAATCATTTATCGTAGATGGAGGAATTTCAGCTCTTCTGAAGGCTTCTAATTCTCCCATTCCGAGCCGTCCTGAAATTCTTTCCAAAATAAATGTTTCCGCTTCGGAAAATAAAAATTGGTCGGCAGATTCTAAATTGGTCCAAACAGAACTTTCCGGTAAAAAATTCGCCTTCATAGACACCAGAGAAGAAAGAGAATTTTTAGGACAAACTCCTTACGGAGAATCCAGAGGAGGACATCTTCCTGGAGCAAAATGGATCTATTACAAACAATTTTTGGATAAGGACGGATATCTACTAAATGAATCCAAAATTGTCTCGAAATTGTACGAATTAGGGATTTCCAAAGATAAGACAGTGATCTCTTATTGCACTGGAGGAGTTAGATCAGGATGGATGACATCCGTTCTAGTCTCATTCGGATATAACGCAAAAAATTATGCAGGATCTATGTGGGAATGGTCTTCTAAAGGGGATCAAAACCATCCTTTGGTAACTAGATAATATATTTATAATGTTCTTAAATAAAAGAAGAAGTTTCATCCTAGCGGTCCTATCTTTATCTTTGACCGCTAGTTTGTTTTATTGTATTTTTACAAAACCGAAGGATCAACCGGTCCCAGTGGACGAGGTTTTTTCGCAAGCTCCTTGGTCCAAACCTTTGCCTCACCTTCCTCCTCTTGCAGGAGTAGGAGAAGTTCGAGCTGAGAATTGTGGGAAATGCCATATCGAAATTTATTCAGAATGGAAAACATCCACTCATGCAAACGCCCTTTCCGATCTTCAATTCCAATCCGAACTTTCTAAGTCTTCTTCTCCTCGTTGGCTTTGTTTAAACTGTCATACCCCGGTTGCAAACCAAAGAGAAACTCTGGTCAATTATCTCAATAATGGGGATTATAGAACTCCTATAGAAGAACCAAATCCTAACTTTGATCCTAAGATGAAAGCGGAAGGAGTTACATGTGCAGTATGTCATATTCGTTTAGATGAACAAGGAAACTCCTACGTATTGGGTGCAAACGGAACTACAAAACCTCCTCATCCAGTCAAGATTGATCCGGATAAATTAAGGAACAGATGCCTGGACTGTCATAATGCAAATTATGTTTTGGACGACCAATTGGTATGCGCTTTTAAAACAGGAAATGAGTTGGAACAAAAAGGAAATTCCCATGGTAAAGTCGCCTGCGGTTCCTGTCATATGGGAGAGTTACAACGCAAGCTAGTCAAACCGGAACTAAATACTCCGGTCAGAACTTCTCATAAACATTCTTTTATTGGAGGAGGAGTTCCGAAAAGATTCGAACTCTATGAGAAACAGATCCCCGGAGGATATAGAACCGGACTAAAAATCCAACCTCTTCAATTAAAAAAGAAAGGAAATGATCTGGAATATTCAGTTTCCCTCACGAATGAAAAAGCAGCCCATAATATTCCGACAGGAGATCCTGAAAGATTTATACTCCTAAAAATTTCCGTATTGGATTCCAAGGGTATATCTAAGGCGACCAAAGAGATCAAGTTCGGACAAGAATGGGAATGGTATCCTAAAGCAAGACTTGTTGCAGATACCCGCATTCTTCCAGGAGAAACCAAGGTTTGGAAGGATCTATTTACAGGGATCGAAAAAGATCAATCGAAGATCGTATTCGAAATTTATCATACTCGACTCAAAGAATCTAATGCGGAACATATGAGAAAGAATAGCGAGAATGTTCACTCGGATCTTCGCAAAAAGATCTCGGAAATAGAAAATTATTATCCTTTTTCCAGTATAGTTCATAAAGAAGATATAGATCTAAGCTCGGGAAAAAGTAAGATCTATTCGCCTGAGGAACTTTTCAAGATCTCTAAAAATAGAAAAGGGGAATAAACCTTTTGTCAGTTCCTTGGGCAAAGTCCAAATTTCTTATCCCTGCACTTAACGAAGAAGAATCCTTACCCAAAGTTTTGGATTCTTTATTTAGATTCGGGATCTTGCCTGATCAAATTTTGATCTTGGATAATGGATCTAAGGATTCAACTCCTCAAATTGCAATCGATGCAGGAGTAGTCTTAGTCCAAGAACCCAAAAGAGGTTATGGAGCTGCATGTTTAGCCGGGATCCATTATCTTCAAGAAAGAAAAATTTCTCCCGAATTTATAGTATTCATGGATGCGGATGGTTCGGATGATCTAAACAATCTTAAAGATCTTTTCTTTGTATTCTCTCAAGATCCAAATACAAATTTTGTGATAGGTTCTAGAACCTTAGGAAACGCTGAACCCGGTTCTTTGTCCTTCTTGCAAAAGTTTGGTAACTGGCTTTCTTGCTTTTTGATCCGAATATTTTATGGAGTAAAATTTACTGATTTAGGACCGTTCCGCGTTCTAAGATGGCAATCCCTATTGGAATTAAATTTGCAAGACCCTACTTGGGGATGGAATCTAGAAATGCAGATCAAGGCGATCCGAAAAAAATATAAGATCCAAGAAGTTCCCGTTCATTATAGGAAAAGAAAAGGTGGAAAATCGAAGATCAGCGGAAATTTGTTAGGAAGCCTGAAAGCAGGTGCGAAAATACTTTATATTTTCTTTAAGTTAACAATTTTTTCAGCTTAGTCCAGGTATAAGGTCTTTTTAGGACTTTTAAAGAAGGATCAAAATCTATTTTGGAATTCCATTCTGAAATTACAATAGTCCGATCCTTAGTCTTTAATTTTTCCCATTCAAAACTTTCGGATAAAATTTCTTCTTCTGCGAAGATCGCATACATTTCAGGATAATTTTCTAAAACGGTTGTTGCTTCTTGTAGATCGTAAGCTGGAAATATTTCAAAACCTAATCTATTCAATAAGGCAGTTAAATAAGTCTGGTCTTTTATATTTCTTTCTAATATTAATATCTTTTCGTTTAGAGCCTTATGGATAATCTCAGGGCCCTTGCTTAAGGGCAGAAAGATCTCTACACAAGTTCCCTTACCGATCTCACTATGAACATGCACCATTCCATTGGATTGTTTTACGAATCCATAGACCATAGGCATTCCAAGACCGGTCCCTTTTCCGGATTGTTTGGTGGTAAAGAATGGTTCGAATAATCTTTCTAATACTTTGGCATCCATTCCGGAACCTTCGTCTCTGACTGAAATGATACATGCATCTTCCATATCCACAAATCCTGGGATCATGGATCTATGTTCTTTTCCTGCGGGAGAAAACCCTGTGCTTACTAAAATTGTTCCACCTTCAGGCATCGCATCTCTTGAGTTCAAACAAAGATTTAAAAGTGCATTTTCTAATCCATTTTTCTCGAAAGAACAGATCATAGGAAATTCTTCGAGGCAGAATTCTATATTGATTATATCGTTCCGGATACGAGTAAGTATGTCTGCAAAATCGGAGATTACATGACCTACATCAGCTTGCTCCGGATTTAATGCCTGTTTACGCGAGAATGCCAATAATCTTCTATTGAGTTCGGCACCTCTTCTAACAGCGTCTTGTGCGGAGAATACTCTCTTTAATAGTTCAGGTGTCTCTCTTAGGTTTAATTCCAAAAGATCTAAATTTGCTAAAATAACATTTAGAAGATTATTAAAGTCATGGGCCATTCCTCCTGCAAGTTGGCCGACTGCATCCATCTTCTGAAGTTGCCTAAGAGAATCGTTCCATTCTTTTTCTTCAGTGATATCCTGCATGGTCCCGGTTCCGCCGATAAATTTCCCTTTTCGGTTCAGTAAACCTTCTCCCTTTACTGAAAGAAATTTTTCTATTCCATCTTTTGATACGATACGAAGTTCAGTGTCTTCAAAGATCCCTTGAGAAAGGAATTTTTCGTAATTTTGTATAATACGACTTCTATCTTCTTGAGGGATAAACTGGATAAAATCCTCGAAACCAGGAGGGGAATCATTGAGATCCAAACCGAATATTTCGTACAGACCTGGGGACCAAGTTACTTTTCCGTCCAACTCCATGGTCCAACTTCCCATCTTTGCAAGCTTTTGCGCATTATAAAGTTGTTCACGATTTACATTCAATTGATCCGCAAAGGATTCCAGCCTCTGGATAGTTAATCTATCGTCCGTAATGTCCCTGCCGATACAAAAAACGGTTCCTGATTCAGTAGAATGGGATATATTCCAATTGATATACCGGATTTGTCCATATTTCGTTATATAACGATTTTCGAATCCTTCTTTAGCACCTGATGTTATCTTAGCCTTTGTGAGTTCCACATCGTCCGGGTGTATGAACTCCAACAAACTTTTGTTTTTTACGTATTCTCTTTCATAACCTAAAATTTTCTGAAAAGCAGTATTTGTTTGCCGGATCGTACAGTCCGAATCTATAGTGAGTATGATCTCTGAAGAAAATTCTATTAGAGTTTTTCTTTCTTCGTCTGCTACCCTTCTACTTACTATCTCTGCAAATCTTTTGGAAACGACTCCTAATAGATCTAAATAAGCTTCTTCAGGATTTAAAACTCTTTCGGAAAGTAGTTCTATTTCGTAAAATCTTCCGTGAGAAAGTATAGGTATTCCCATCCAAGAACGGAAGCCTGCCCCTATTGCAGCATCTTTTCTTTTTAGTTCCGTATCAGTTACGAGATCCGGTATAAAATATAATTTTCCCGATTCACTTACCTTCTTTAATATACCTTCTTTCGTGCTGAAAAACTTATTTATAGATTCTTTTCGGAATATAAGTTGAAGATCCGAATCATAAACAAACGGATCTTCTTCATTTATATAAACAGTATCTCCATTGGATCTCCAGATTTGTCCGTAAGTCCATGCAGTATTTTTAATCAATGTTTTGAGTACTTTCTCGAACGCAGAACTTAGGGTATCTGAACTAGAAATATCCCAGAGTAAACTTTCTCCTATTGCCCGGGAGATTTCTTGATTCGTTTCGGGAGCTTGGCTCGGAACCCCTTGTTCCGATAGTTTGTTACTCTTTCCCGAGGACATTCTACCTAGGGTACTATTGTTAACCGAATTTGGAAAGAATTTCTGGGATTTTTTCGGGATGAACGGGTTTAGAATAATAATAACCTTGGCCTACATCACAGCCGGCTTCTTTCATTAGTCTTTCTACTTCTGCAGTCTCTATACCCTCTGCAACGACATTCATTCCTAACTTATGCCCTAAATCAACGGAGGCCTGACAAATAAACAAGGATTCCCTATCCCTTGGGGAATCCATCACGAAAGACTTGTCTATCTTCAATTCAGTGAATGGAAATCTATGTAATTGTTTCAGGGAAGAATAACCTGTGCCGAAATCATCAATGGAAAGGCCGATCCCACGAATCCTAAGCCTGGTCAAAATATCCTGAGTAAAACGGATGTTCTCCAAAAAGCCTGTTTCAGTGATCTCCATTTGGAATTGGCTTTGAGGTATCCCTTTGTTCTTAATTTTAGCGAGGATCCTTTCAGGAAAATCCAACTCTGTCAAAGTTACAGGAGAAACGTTAACCGCAACACGAAGCTTCCTGCCATTTGTATGCCAGATCCTTGTCTCATCTAACGCAAGATCAATGATCTTCTCTGTCATTAGATTTAAGATGGTAGTTTCTTTTTCCATCAGAGGTAAAAAAGAATCAGGGAATACCAATCCTAGTTTGGGATGATTCCATCTTACCAGTGCCTCGAAACCTTCTACCCTTCCCGTTTTTAGATCGAACTTAGGTTGGTAGAATAATACGAACTGATCAGAACGAACCGCGTCTAAAACTTCTTCCTTTTCGAAAGTAGGGCCTGATTTTCCTTTTCCACCTGTTTTGGTACGAGAAGAAATATCCGATTCTTTTTCAGCGATTGCAGATAATGTATTTCGAATATCAGAAACTCGGATCGGCTTTTCCATAACCGCTGCAATATGCAGCCCGTATTCTCCGGCTAAAGTTTCAGCGCTATGAAGTGTTCTTCTGTCCGCACCAGAGATCAGGATCACATCAGGATGAACATCTTTCTCGGATAAGAATCGGATTACGTCCACTCCGTCCATTCCCGGGATCATTAGATCTAAGATCACACAATCAAAACTTGGATCTACCTGGTCTAAAAAATCCGGAGCGGTATGAGATAAAGAAACTTCAAAGCCGCAATCTACTGCGATCTCTCCCAAGATCTTTGCGATCTCTTCTTCATCATCGAGGATCAGAAGTTTTTTAGAATTTCTTACATCCGTCATGGAAGAATTTCTCCGATATTGCGAACCGCTTCTTTCAATAGGGTCTTTGTATAAGGCTTTCGGACCAGAGGGACAGTATTAGGAAGTTCTAAACTTTCTCCCCGACTCGAAGAGGTAGCGATTATTTTCCCTGAACCAAATCTTTCCAGTTCTTTTTTTAGATCTATCCCCTTAGAAACAGCAAGTTGGAGGTCCAACAATACGAAAGAGATTTCTGGATCGCCTGAGAAAAATTTTGCCAATCGTTTCATATCCGAACTCACATGCGGCTCGTAACCCAATTCTCTTAAGTATACACAGGCCAATTCAGCAGTTTCTCGATTCTCTTCCATTACCAAAGTTTTCTTTTTGGTCGAGGGAACTTGTTCACTTCTATCCTGCTCATGTACCGGCAAGAATATTAGAAAACTGGAACCATATTCCGGCGCTGTGATAACTTTCAAAAAACCGTTCGATTGTTTTACAAAACCGTAAACCATGGTCAATCCCAAACCGGTTCCTTTCCCTCCACCCTTGGTCGAAAAAAATGGATCAAAAATGCGAGCCTTAGTGAGATCGTCCATTCCTGTCCCAGTGTCAGTAACAGTGACTAAAAAATAATCCTTTGCTTCCAAACCGGAAAATTTAGGACCCTTCGTATCTCCGTTATGCACAAATCCGGTGGAAATAAATATTTTACCACCCTCAGGCATGGCATCCCTTGCATTTAAAGCAAGATTAAGTACAGCGTTCTCTAGTCCGGTCTTTTCTATGTCGCAAATCGTCTTCTCGTCTGCTATCTCGTATTCTATTTCTATTTTTTCGGTCCTGATACGATCCAGAATAGGAGCGAAATCCTTTAATACACGGTTTACGTCGCATGACTCAGGATTCAAAGCCTGCTTTCTAGAAAAAGCAAGAAGTCTTTTATTGATCTCGACCCCTCTTTGGATTGCATCCTGTGCTGACCGAACTCTTTTCATCAGATCTTCGGAATCTTTCAACTTCATTTCGAGAAGATCTAGATTTGCTAATATTACATTTAATAAATTATTAAAGTCATGAGCCATTCCTCCAGCGAGTTGTCCCACTGCTTCCATCTTTTGAGAATGCCTGATCCTCTCTTCCGTATTTCGTCTTTCTGTAATGTCTCTTTCTATTCCCATTAAGTGAGTGACAATACCTTGCTCATTCACTATAGGAAAGATATCCATCTCAATCCAATATTCTCTTCCGTCTTTATCGTAATTGATGATCTCTTCGAAACAGGGTTTGGTTTCCGAGATTGCCTTTCGGATACGATCAAGAACCGCCCTATCCGTTTTAGGACCTTGCAGAATTCTAGGAGTTTTTCCTAATACTTCTTCTCTTTTATAACCCGTTAGTCTTTCAAATGCACCGTTCACATATACGATCTTCGGTCCAGGTTCATCTATAGGAGAAGCTTCCGTGATCAAAAAAATATCTTTGGATCTTTCTATCCCAATCTTAAGAAGATTCAGGTTTTCTTCCGTTGTTCTTACTTGTAGTACAAGACGTAAGGAGCGATCCAAAAGATCGGAGCTCAAGTTTTGTTTAGGCAAGATATCTGCGAAATTGATCTTAGAATTTTTAAGGACTTCCTTACTTTCCTGGTTTTCTGAGATTACAATGAAGGGGAGAAGTATCTGGGACTTCTCCAATACTTCTAAACTTTTTCGGGAGTTAAATTGGAATAGTATAACGTCAAAAAATTCAGTCTTGGTCTTATCCAAGGCCTCTTGAAAATCCGAGGCTCGAGTGCAGTTAGGAGTAAATGATTCGATGCCTCCTAATAGAGTTCGGATCCATTTGTATTCTTCTTCCTTATCTTCTATGATTAAAATACTGGATCGCATTTGGCATTCGACGAAAAAACGGGACAGTTAACCCGTGTTTCTCTTCCTAAAAAAAATCCGATCCGAATATTTTTAGCTATCAGAAATCAGTATAAAGCATAAGCCTATTGAAATTTCTTATCAGGAAGATCCAGATTTGGGCAAGAATAGAATATCGCAGTGGCTCTCAGGTTCTATACTATTCTTCTTCTTTTTAGGCTGCCAACCGGGAAAGGAGAGCCCAAAGGTCGTGCAAGGGATCTTAGATCTAAGGCAATGGAATTTCCAAACGGACGGCAATATTAGTCTGGATGGAGAATGGGAATTTTATTGGAATGAGTTTCTTTCCGCTCCCAAATCCAAAGAGAAATCAGCCCAGCCTTCTTATATAAAGGTCCCTTCAAAATGGGACAAAGGACGTAACGTCACTCATAAATATCCGAGCCATGGATTCGCAAGTTATAGGGCGAAAGTATTATTGCCGGAATCAAATACACAGCTTAGCCTCAAGATTTCCTCCATCAGTTCTTCTTACGCCTTGTTCGTGAATGGAAAAGAGATCTCCAAAGGTGGAAATGTAGGAAAAGAAGAATCTGAATATTCTCCAGGTTATAAACCAGGAGTTTTTAGTTTTATCTCGGACAAACCTGAGTTGGAGATTCTAATCCATGTTTCGAATTTTAAATATTCTAACGGTTCGGGGATTTGGAATCCAATTCAGTTAGGAAGTACATCCGATATTCAACAGGTTTCCTTAAGGGCCACCATGTTGGATTCAATTACGTTCGGAACCTTGTTCGTAATGTCATTATATCACTTTACGTTTTATTTAATGAGAAGAAGGGACCCTTCCGCTTTATTCTTCGCCTTGCTCTGTTTGTGTATCGCGCTTAGAGTTTCCTTTTATGGAGAAAGGATCTTTTATAATGTACTTCCGATTTTCAAAAACTACGAGTTCTCAGTAAGAGGAGAAATACTATTTTTATTCCTACTTTTGCCGGGAACAATCCTATATGTCCAATCCATATTTAAGGAAAAATTCAAGAAGGACATAGTGTATAATTTTGTGGGAAAGAATGCGGCGGAGAAAACCAAAAGAAGACTTAAGTAAAATATAATATTAAATACTTTGTCCTTCTTGAATTTTTCCTTAAATATGGATTGGACATATAGGATTGTTCCCGGCAAAAGTAGGAATAAAAATA
>NZ_RQEY01000004.1 GCF_004770105.1 Leptospira andrefontaineae
CGATCGAATAATAAAAAGTCAGAAGTCCCATCTCCGTTAAAATCCCCAGAGAATTGATCATTGGAAAATAAGGCCTGCTCGGGTGCAGTAAATACTTTATATAATACCCAGTTGGTAATAAAATAGATTGAGCTTGTTTTATCAGGATTTCTGAGATTTTCTCCAACAAACCATTTTCCAGTCCGCTTGTCATAAAGAGAAATATCTGTAAGCCCATCTGCGTTATAATCTCCGCTTAAGAACTTGAGCTTAGCTCTATCTTTTCCATCGATACTGGTATCGTTTGTACTAACACTATCCAGGTTGGCATTCGGAGAATAATCTCCTCTGAATACGTTTTGGAATTTTTTGCCTATTTTCAAAAATTCAAAACTACCGCCCTTATTCAACATCAAAGTCCAGAGACCGGTAGGCTCATCGAAAAGTAGAGAATCAGAAAGACCGTTCCCGTCATAATCACCCGGGAACCATTCCATCCGGAAAATATCCGGGATCCCGCTCATCAATCTTCCATAATTACGAAATTGGAATACTTGTCCGTCATGTTCAGCGACTATGAAGTCCTTAGTCTCTGGAAGATAGAATGCGATATCGGATCTTCCATCCCCATTAAAGTCCCCACTTACATTTCCTTTGAAAAATCTGATCTTAGAAGGACCGTCATAGTTTTTATAACGATTCCCATAAGTTTTAAAATTGTATCCGCCTTCTTTTCTTCCTTCTGCAGCTTTCCAATTTCCTGTTTGAGGATTGAAGAATACGATATCCGAGATCGCATCTCCATTAAAATCGCCTTCGAAATACTCAGTAGAACTAGGCAAGACTTCCGCTTCGCTGGAAGCTTGGTTTGCTATATTCTGCCAAGTTAATACACGAGAAGAACTACTGTATTTGAATTCAGGTTTTGTAGTATGGCGATCCGA
>NZ_RQEY01000006.1 GCF_004770105.1 Leptospira andrefontaineae
TCTCTGGAAACGAGTATTCTATCGACCCTATTAAAGAAGGTGCAGTAGAATATTTAGTAAAACCTGTAAACAAAAAGGAATTGGAAGAGGCATTTAACAGGATAGAAAACTTCATCAATCGAAAAATGAAAAATTTACTTATCATTGAAGATGATGATAATTCCAGGGTAGCAATGAGAAAGCTGATCGGGAATGGGGATGTGAAATGTTATGAGGCGAGTACTGGTAAAGATGCTATCAAGGCTTACCAAGAAAACTATTTCGACTGTATTGTTCTGGATATAGGACTTCCGGATATGAGCGGGTTCGAACTCATCTACGAATTGGAAAAAACGAAAGGCCAGACAATGCCTCCTATCATCATCTACACTGGCAAGGAATTGACCAGGGAAGAAAATGCGGAACTCCAAAAATACGCAGAGAGTATCATCATCAAAGGAGTAAAATCGGAAGAAAGGTTATTGGATGAGACTGCTCTATTTCTGCATAGAACGATCAGTAAACTTCCAGAAGGAAAACAAAAAATCATAAATAATCTATATGATAAGGAGGCTATCTTTCAGAAAAAGAAAGTCCTACTCGTGGATGATGATATGAGAAACGTATTCGCATTATCTAAAATTCTAAAGGATAGGGGAATGGAAGTTTTTAAGGCGGATAATGGAAAGACCGCTTTAATTTCTCTGGATGTTCAACAAGATATGGATATAGTTCTTATGGATATCATGATGCCGGAGATGGACGGGTATGAGACCATGAGAAGGATAAGAACCGAAAAAAGGTATGATCGGCTCCCGATCATCGCTCTCACTGCCAAGGCAATGAAAGACGATAGACAGAAATGTATAGATGCAGGTGCTAACGATTATATTTCCAAACCTGTGGATGTAGAAAGGTTACTTTCGTTGATGAGAGTTTGGTTAAGTAGGTAGATCTATGAATACCAAGCCAAAAATCCTGATCGTGGACGATAGACCGGAAAACCTGGTCGCACTAGAAACAGTATTAAGAGACCTGGATGTAGATCTTGTGAGAGCACTCAGTGGTAATGAGGCTTTAAAAGCCACATTACATAACGATTTTGCTTTGGCATTATTGGATATCCAAATGCCGGAAATGGACGGTTATGAACTTGCGAGTATTTTAAGGGAAGAGGATAAAACAGCAAGGTTACCTTTTATTTTTATCTCCGCGGTTTACACTGATAATCTAAACGTATTTAAGGGTTATGAAAGAGGGGCGTTTAGCTTTATCACAAAACCTTTCGAGCCTCAGATACTCAGGAACAAAGTAAAGTTTTTCGTAGATAAACATATGCAGGAGATCTCTCTTCATAATCTAAATGAGGATCTCCAAAAGAAAAACGAAGAGTTGGAAAATGCAAACAAGGAATTGGACGCATTCTGTTATTCAGTTTCACACGATCTAAGAGGACCGTTGCGTGCTATCGAAGGTTTTGCAAAAATTCTTCAGGAAGATTATGCAAAGGATCTGGAAGAAGAAGCAAAGCGGATCCTGGGAGTGATTGTTGGAAGCACTATGAAGATGGACAAGCTGATAGATAGTCTACTTCTACTTTCCAGAATGGGTAAAAAAGAAATCGCTAAAACTATAGTGAATGTCTCGGACCTAGTGCAGCATACATTGTACGAATTGAAAACGGATACTCAGAGCGGAAATCATAAGATCCAGGTTGGTGAATTATCTCCGGCTATGGGCGATTCCGAATTATTAACTCAGGTGTTTATAAATCTGATCTCTAATGCGATCAAGTATTCTTCTAAAAAGGAAGAACCCATCGTTGAGATAGGATGTAAACAATCTGATGGAGAAAATACTTACTTCGTGAAAGACAACGGAGCAGGTTTTAATATGAAATACCAGAACAGACTTTTTGGAGTATTCCAAAGATTGCATGATAATCGGGACTTTGAGGGTGTAGGGATAGGACTTGCGATCGTTCAAAGGATCATATCCAGGCACGGCGGAAAGGTTTGGGCAGAAGGTGAAGTAGGTCAAGGTGCGACCTTCTATTTTACTCTTCCTCAGATCCAAGAAGTTTAATTTTACTTTTTAGGTTTACCCATCCAACGTAAAGGACCGCTTCCATATCTTCCCAATTTGTCTTGCGGGTTGGCTAATTTACAAGTAAGAAGGGATAGGCAACCGCAACCGATGCATACAGAGAGTCCGTTCTTTAATCTATGAAGTTCCGCAATTTTCTCCTCTATACGTAAACTCCAGGTTTTGGAAAGTTTGGACCAGTCTTGTCCGTTAGGGGTATGATCTTCCGGAAGTTTTGCTATCTCTGCCGCGATCTCATCCAAGGAGAGTCCCACTCTTTGGGCGAATACTACGAATGCGATCCTTCTCAAAACATGTCTTGGATATTGTCTATGGCCTGAGCCTGCTCTGACGGAACGGATCAGTCCTCTTTCTTCATAAAAGCGTAATGCAGAAGAGGCAACTCCGCTTCTTTTGGATACTTGACCGATACTTAAAAATTCGTCCTTATCCACTACATTCTCCAAAATCTAAACTTAAAGTGAACTT
>NZ_RQEY01000007.1 GCF_004770105.1 Leptospira andrefontaineae
AATTTAAAAACTTTTTTGAAGCGCTGGATTATTGCAATTATACTGCCTGTTCTTTTAACTTCTTGTTCAGGCGGATCAGGAATAATGGATCGATTGTTCCGATTTGCGGGAGTTGTTCCTTCGGGAACTTCTTTTCTGTCTCCAGGTTCAGCACCTGCACCTGAAGGAAGTGATCTATTTTCTATTTCCACAAACTATAGCGAAGCGATCGATGATCCGGAAACGAAAGCAGATGCTTTAGCCGGAGCGTCATTTATCGCACCACCTGAACCGAATAATTTCGGAGCAGTTTCTTTAAATTATCCAATCCAGGTTCCCGCAGGAAGAGCTGGAGTTCAGCCCGGTCTTGCGTTATCTTACTCTTCTACTGGAGGAGACGGATGGACTGGGATCGGTTGGAGTATAGGACTTGGAGCAATTACAAGAACTCCTGAATATGGAGCTCTATTCTATGATTCCAGAGATACATTTACTTGGAACGGAAAAAGACTCATCAAAGTTTCCGGTTCCACTTCCAATGAGAACGGGGTGTATAGACCCGAGATCACGGAAGAAGATTTTGCATTATTAAAATTAACGAATATAGAGAACGGGGGAACCTGGGAGGTTTTGGATTCTGGCGGAACCAAAACGATCTTTGGAGATTCTTCTTCCAATCGGATCTATGATCCAAATCAGATCTCCAGAACATATAGTTGGTATCTTTCCAAAACAGAAGATCGGAACGGAAACTATATGCAAGTTACCTACGATACTTCCAATTATTCAGAAAAACGAAACTTATATATTCAAGAGATCAAATATACCGGCAATAGCAGAAGCGGATTTCCTGCAAAACAATACGTTAAATTTATCACAAAGTCCAGAGGTGATTCGTATGTGAGTATGGCTCCCGGGTTTACTATGGTCATGGATAAACTTCTGGATAAGATAGAAGTTGGTTGGACAGGCGGAAAACTTTGGACATACACAATGGTGTATGATACTTCTTTCGATTCAGGAAGACCAATTCTTAAAACTGTAGATTCGGATCGCCATACTACAAAACCTGAATTCAAATACAGTAGTTCTTCTCGTGTATTAACTTGGCAGAATATAGCA
>NZ_RQEY01000008.1 GCF_004770105.1 Leptospira andrefontaineae
TTCTTGCAAAGTCCAAAACATGGATGCAACTTTGTTATATGCATCCAATCAGATGATGAATTTCTTAAATAACGAGTTAGGTGTTGTTCAAGATGCGTTGCAAGATCTGATCAATGGAGGGAATGGAGGCGGTACATATCTTTATGGAGATGCCGATGATGACAGATCTTATGGAAATACGAACTGCCTTTCCAGTGGGAATTTATGTGGAGAGGATCATCCGGAAGCTAATATAACTTCTCCGAACTATGTTTCCATTAGTGATTTATTAAACGGTAATTCAGGTAATTCTCAGATTGGAAACGCAATCATGGCGTATTTGGATTCCTTGGTGAACCAAGACGGCAAGTTTACAATGATGGATCTGGTCAATTCGATTACGAATGCTTACTCGGACAGTTTACTTGCAACAAATGATCCGCTCAGATTATTAAATTTATCCACAGGGTCAACGATCACCGGTATTTCAGATATGGATTTAGTTGCTTTCAATCCGGAGATAGCACAAGTCTTAGGTATTACAGCTTATTGTCCGGATTGGGCAGGGTGTTATAGCGGGAATCTTTTAAATCCTGGTACAGGGATTTATGGAGCTAACCAAAGTTATTATGATTTTATCGTAGCAAACGGAAGTGGAGATTTTTACGATTATATCGCTCGGGAAGCAGGAGGTTGGACAGGGATCCCTCTTCTTCTTAACGTTCCTTTAGAACAATCTGCAGCATGGGTGCAATTTTCTTATTCTACTCAAAACAATAATACAAGCGCAAACGCAACAACTTACCAGGACATGGTCATCCAACTACAAGGATTCCAGTATAATTGGGTCCAGAACGTTATGCCTTCTATCACAAACTGGGTGGCACAAGTAGCGAATTACCAGGCACAATATGATAATTGGCAGATCGAAAAAGCAGAAGCAATTGCAGAAGCGCAAAGCACATATAGCCAAGGTGTGAGCGATCTTCAGGAGCAAGAAGCTGCATGGATGGCTTCTATGACTTCTACCCAGAATGCAGCGGAGAAGGCGTTTAACGCGGCAGAGAATGCTCTCAGGGATGCAAAAGGCCAAGGCAATTACGATTCTTTATACCAACAGATCATGGCAGGTTTGAACCAGGGTAAAGGGGGCTTAAATGCAAACTCGGAAGCTTCAGCTGATTTAGTTTCTTATACAGAGATCTTAGCGAATTTATCCAAAGGATTGAATGACAAGTCTACTAGTGCCATTCCGGACTCTACTCTTCTAAGCAATTTTGCGAATAACTTTTCGAATTTAGTTGCGGGAGTTTCTAATCTTTCTCTTCTTTCTGCTACGAATAATAGCGTAATGGATAGTACTGCGAATTATATGCTCAGCATCGCAGACTCGATGAAAAACGAGAAAACTTTCAAACAGAATGCAGTAGGAAAACTCTTAGAAGCGAATAAAATTGAGACCAAGGAAGTAGATGGGGAAACTTACGTCTTAGATTCTCATGGGAAAAGAATCGCAATTTTAGATGATAATAACGAACAAAAGAAAGACTGTCCCCTGCCAAATGCAATATACAACGTTATGCGGCCTCCTTCTTCCAGTCATAAAAGTGAATTAGTCCATTCAAAACCGGATGCGATTGAAGTGGAATTTCCGGAGAAGCTCTACTTGAAACAATTCTTCCGGTAGGAGTATCTCCGTCGAGTCCCTGGTGAGGTCGCATTTTATTGTAGTATTGAACATATTCTTTCAGAAGAGATCTCGCATGGTTCTCTCCGAAAACGATAATATGGTTCAGTAGATCTTTACGAACAGATCCAATCCATCTTTCTGCAAATGCGTTTTGCCATGGGGATTTAATAGAAGTTCGTATGGGGCTAATTCCCAGTTGGATCATGGAATTTAAAACAGCTTGGTTAAACATGGAATCGTTGTCTAAAATCAGATATTGAATATTTGACTGAAACGGGAATGTATCCTTTAGCTGTCGAATCATCCATTCCGCAGAAGGTTGAAAAGTAAGATTAAAATGCAGAACGCGTCTGGAGTGATGTTCTATAATAAAAAAGCAATATAAAGTGGTAAAGCCAAAACATTTGATTGTAAGGAAATCCATCGCTGCGATATGAGCAGTTTGGTTTTTCAGGAATGTTTTCCAACGTTTCCTTAAAATTTCGATTTTAGGAGGTAAAGGTTTTATTCTTAGGATAATTCTTCGAAGAGTAGTTAACGGAATATCAATACCAAGGTATTGTAATTCGGATTGTATCCATTGGTATCCCCAATTCGGATTTTCTAATGTAAGCCGATTTATTATCGGCAAGATCTTTTTGTATTTCAAAAGACGTCGTTCTTTCTTTTTGCCTTTTATGAATTTCCCAAATTTCGACTTAAGGGTGTGAATTAAATTCCATATGGATTCGTGCCATCGAACAAGAGTTTGGGGCTGGACGATAAAAAGGAAATTGCTCCATAATTTTCTGGGAAGAAATCTTGTAATAATCAACAGAGAGAATCTTTCTCTTTGTTTCGTTTTGATTTCTTTTACCCTTCTTTTGTAAATCTGCAATTGTAAGTATTGGAAAATGATAATTAAGATTAGGGACTTATTTGAAACTTTTCTGATCTTTTTATATAATCTGGAGTTTTGGATCATCATTCTAAAGCAATTTTATGGAGAATGTATTCATTTGACGAATGGAATTCGAATTTATACGGACAAACCCTACCGTCCGTGTCTTTGTGCCTCTGTGTGAGAAAAAACAAAGAGGAGCTAAGGAAAGACGGGAGACATTGATCTACAATCGCGACAGCGATCGCAGCATAAATCCGGCGATGCACCATCGTAGAGGATGAAGGTTGTGAATTAGAAAACCATAATGGTGCTTCGCCGATTGAAGCGTAGAGCGCGACCCGAGTGTAACGAGGGGGTCGCCCCCACTATCGTCCTCCGAATAAAAACAAGCTGAGAACAACAGAAACAATACAATCGTAGACATGGAAATCTACTTCGTTGAAAAGAGGATATGAAAGGGATCTTAAAAAATCCTAATCCTTCGCTTCGTAATATTTGGTCGAAGCTTCTTTCAAGAATTTTTTCTCTTTTTTATTCAGAGAATTCATTCCTTCTTTAGAAATTTTTTCTAAAAGACGATCTACTTCCTCTTTCGCCTCTTCTCTGGTTTTCATCTCTTCTTGCCAACGAACCATCTTTCTTTTTTGTCTCCATCTGGAAAAAGAGAAACTTGGTAATTTGAACCCGAATTTATATTTTACTTTAGTATAATATAGAAAGTAAAGTCCGCCAGCAGCGAAGCCTCCGAGCCCGTTCGCGATTGGAGTTCCGGATTGTAATCCTAAAAGTACTAAAACGACTAGGATTAAAGCTGCCAGATACTTTGCTTTGATAGGAAAAATCCCCCAAAATAAAAGTTCTCTATTTGGCCAGATCAATGCGTAAGCAGTGATTAATCCGTATAGGACTGCGGAAATCCCGAGCACCGTCCCTTGTTGGAATCCAAAAAGGGAGGCAAGCACCGTAGCAACTCCGCCTCCGAAGATACAGAACATAAAATAACGTAAAAAATTCCTGGTTCCCCAATGAGACTCTAACGCAGACCCGAACATCCAAAATGCGAACATCTCGAATAGGAAGCCGATCAGCATATTAGGGGAATGGAGGAAGCTGTAAGTCAATAACTGCCAGCCGAAAAACTTTTCTAGGACTAGGCCGGGAGTCAGTCCGAATAGCCCAAGGATGGCTAAAAGTATGGGTTGGGCTACCAGGCTTAGAATAAACTCTATCCCGAAAATCGCTATATTTAAGATCAAAAGTTTACGAACGAGGGGAGAGGTCGAGACACCGAATCCGCTAGAGAAAGACGCCATTGCCTTCCTAGTTTTCTTTTTTCCTTTCGAACGACAACCTAAATCCGGATTTTGTTTCCTTTGACAGTTTGGGGGAAATATAGTAAATGTTCCTAAGATGGAAATCTTCTTGTACGGAGTCCGGGGCTCAATTCCTGCCCCCTTATCGAATGAGGAATACAGGGAGAAAGTAATTTCCATATTGAGACTGGTTGCCAAGTCGGAGGGAAAAGCTTTCTCTTCTCCCGAAGAATGGTTCGATCAGTTGCCAGAACCTCTGAATTATGTGGTAGGCGGAAATACTACCTGCGTTCGGATCATTGGTTCTTCCGGGGTGGAGCTGGTTGTGGATCTAGGAACTGGAGCCAGAGTTTTGGGAGAAGACTTGGTCCGAGAAAAATTCGGGCAAGGCAAGGGAGAAGCTTCCGTCTTTTTTACTCATACCCACTGGGATCATATCCATGGGATCCCTTTTTTCAAACCGATGTACATTCCCGGAAACAAGTTCACCTTCTATTCTCCCTTAGAAGATCTTCCGGAAAGATTAAAATACCAACAAGAACCCAGATTTTTCCCGATCCATTTCGACCATTTCGGTTCAGAAAGAAATTTCCATAAGCTCCAAAAGGGAGAAGTCCTGGAAATTGGCGGTGTAAAAATAGAATGGCTCGCTCTCAAACATCCCGGAGGCTCCATCGCTTACAAATTCACCGAAAATGGGAAAAGTTTTATTTTTGCCACTGATGCCGAATACAATGGCGAGGATTTTCCTCTCATCCAGGAGCAAAAACCATTCTTTAAAGGCGCAGATCTTTTGGTTTTGGACGCCCAGTACACTCTGGACGAATCCTTTCAAAAATTTGATTGGGGCCATACTGCTTACACTATGGCAGTCAATTGTGCTTCTTCCTGGGAGGTCAAAAAACTGGCTTTGACCCACCATGAACCCGCCTATTCCGACGAAATTTTAGCCATCATCTTGGATGACGCCAGAACCCATGCTGAAAATCTTGGAGCTAAGGACCTATCCATTGTACTGGCTAGAGAAGGAATGAAATTCAAACTCGTATGAATCTATTTAGCGAAGGAATTCACAGAGCTACAAAAACACTTTTGATCTTTGCCTTGCTGGGCGGTCTGTTTTTCGGATACATTATCGCGGAAGTGGATGAGGGGGGAGAGCTTGCGATCTTAGCTTCTTACCAACCTACCACACCAACTCGTCTATACGATATCAATGGTGTAGTGTATGCGGAGTTATATCGCCATAAACAACAACTTCTGAAATACCAAGATATTCCTCCTCATGTGGTCCAAGCATTCCTTTCCGTAGAGGATAATAATTTTTTCAACCACTTTGGGATAGATTTCTCAGCAATCCTTCGCGCGGCGGCAGTCAACGTTATCTCGGGTAGGATCAAACAAGGTGGATCCACTCTTACTCAACAGCTAGCTAAAACAGTTTTGAATAATAGGAAAAAATCCTTTATTCGTAAATTCGTAGAAGCACTGTTTACTCTTCAGATAGAACAAGAATATTCTAAAGAAGAAATATTAGAAATTTATTTTAACTTAATATACCTGGGTCATGGAACAACGGGTCTTGCTTCTGCGGCAGATGTGTATTTCCATAAGGATGTTTCCGACTTAGATGTTGCGGAAGCAGCACTTCTTGCAAGACTTCCTAAGGCACCGGTGGATTATTCTCCTTATAAAAATCCTGCTGCTTCTAAAAGAGCTCATTTGGAAGTCCTAAAACTTATGGCTTCTCAAGGATTTGTTCCAAACGATAAGGTCCAGACCATTCACGACGAATTCTGGGAAAAATACTGGCCTATCGTAATCACTCAATCTCCTTCTCAATCTACTTGGGGAACTAAGCTGAACAGGGCTCCTCATTTTACGGAATTCGTAAGGCAAAGATTATTAAAAGAATTGGGAGAAGATAGGATCTACAGTGGTGGCCTAAAAATTTATACCACTCTGGATATCCGCAAGCAGGAGATCGCTCAAGACGAACTTCGTAAGGCTCTCAAAAAACATGATGATCTGGTTTCAGGTGTTACGGTAAATTATGCTGGTGGCGCTGATCGAGGTCTTGTAGGACTTTATAATTTTATAGGTTCCTTATTCCCTGTGGCTCCTCCTTTTGTAAGCCGTTTAGATGATAAGGCAAACTTCAGAGTTGCGCTCGAAAAAGAACTTATCGATTCGGCGGATGTTCTCAGTTTACTTCTTCCTGCGGATAATGAGTCCGCCGCATTTACTGAATTCCAGAAAAGATCTGCGGTATTCGGTAAAAACCTTCACGTAGAAGGAGCCGCTATCACAATAGATCATACCAACGGCTATATAGAAACAATGGTCGGAGGATATGAATTCACTCCTAAAAACCAATTCAATCGCGCGGTTCAGGCGAGAAGACAGACTGGATCTTCTTTCAAACCTTTTGTGTATGGGGCTGCGATCGCAGAACGTATCGTAGGTTCCGGAACTGGGATCATGGATGCACCTTTAACCACCTTAACGGAAGAAGGAGAAGGTTGGTCTCCTCAGGATTTTGACGGGGATTTCCAAGGGATGGTCCCACTTTCTAGAGCACTTTCCATGTCCTTGAATATTGTTTCTGTGCAGGTGTTCCTACGCACGGGCGCGGATGCAGTCATAGATTTCGCTTCTCGTTTAACAAAGGCTGATAAGAGCAGATTTATGCCAAGTCCTGCGCTTGCATTGGGGATTGCTGAACTTTCTCCGTATGAAATGGCAGTGGGATATTCTATTATTGCAAATAAGGGAAGAAATGTGATCCCACTTTCTGTTCGATATGTGATCGATCAGTCAGGAAATGTAATTTATAACGAAGAACTAAAAGTCAGGGAAGAATTAGATAAAGAAGCAGAAGACGGTTCTATTCAGATCATCAGCGAAGGTACAGCATATATTCTTCGCAAAATGTTGACCATGGTTGCCATGGGCGGAACTGCTGCAAACGGACTCCATTCTCCTGACCAAGGAAATTACAGAGGGATTGCTGCCGGAAAAACTGGATCCACTTCTTCTTTTACAAATGCTTGGTACTGCGGATTCGATCCTAAATTGACCACTGTCATTTGGCTTGGATTTGATAAGAGTTCTATTTCACTCGGAAGAGGCCAGGCTGCTGGAGTCCTTGCAGTTCCTATTTGGGGAAAAATGTACCGTCGTTTCTATAACGGTGAGAATTATCCGACTTTCGAGAATGAACACGGTTTGGATCCGCAACCCGAAGAAGTACAAGGCGGGGGAACCTGCGCGTATAATGGATTGTCTCCTAAACCCGGAGTATGTCCTGTTACCCAGAACTTGACCTTAAAACCGATTACTGTAGCAGGTGTGACAAAATCCGTCCAAGCAAACCGCCAATGCGACGGAGACCGGGACCATCATAAGTCGATAGATTTTAGAGAATTCCTGCAATTGGAATACCAGATCAGCGACGAAGAGATCGGAAAAACGGAACGTAAGTTTAAACCGCAAGCGGACTAGAAATTTCCAGTCGCTTGCGCGAAAATTCGTCCAAAACACCGTTTTGACAAGAACGACTTTACAGAATTTTTCAGCTTTCCGAAAGTGAAATGGAGGCGGTCCCGGAACGGGACGTATACACCGACCTCCGTAGGATCAAGATGTCGATAGAGATCAAGGTTCCCGAAATGGGTGAATCCATTACGGAAGCAACAATAGCAAACTGGGTAAAAAAAGAAGGCGAACGAGTAGAACAGGACGAGGTCCTGGTGGAATTGGAAACCGATAAGGTGACCATGGAGGTACCGGCCCCCTCGGCGGGAGTTCTCCAAAAAATTAACAAGAAGCCGGGGGAGACGGTCAAGATCAAAGAAGTGATCGGAATCATTGACCCTTCTGCCTCCGCAAAAAGCACTCCTACTTCAAGCACTCCTTCCTCAACAAATACTGCACAAACTAACACGACTAACGCAACGCAGAATGATACACTTCCTCCTGCAGTTCGTAAATTGATAGATGATAACGGATTAAATCCTGCTTCTATCTCTGGTTCCGGTAAGAACGGACAGATCACCAAAGAAGACGTGTTAAACGCAATTGCAAATAAACAGTCAGCACAACCCGCTGCTGCGGTTTCCGCGGCTCCAGCACCGGCTAAGTCTGCTCCTTCTCCTGAAATTCCTAAAGCGGTTCCTGCTGCTTCTCGTAGTAATCTTCCGAGAGAAAACGTTGTTCCGATGACTAAACTTCGCCAGACGATCGCAAATCGTTTGGTTGCAGCTCAGCATAACGCAGCATTACTCACTACTTTTAACGAAGTGGATATGGGTGCTGTGATGGACCTTCGTGCTAAATACAAGGACAAGTTCAAAGACGCGCATAATATTAATTTAGGTTTTATGAGCTTCTTCACTAAGGCAGTGATCGGAGCTTTAAAATTTGTTCCTGCAATCAACGCAGAAATTCGTGGTACTGATCTAGTTTATAAAAACTACTTCGATATCGGTGTGGCTGTTGGAGGTCCAAAGGGTCTGGTAGTTCCGATTGTTCGTGACGCGGATCTTTTAAGCTTCGCTCAGGTTGAATCCGAAATTGCTCGCCTCGCTAATAAGGTGAAGGATGGAAAAATCGATCTTTCCGATATGGAAGGTGGAACATTCACCATCTCCAACGGAGGGATCTACGGCTCCATGATGTCCACTCCTATATTGAATCCACCTCAAAGTGGAATTTTAGGACTTCATAATATTGTAAAACGTGCGGTAGTGGTTAACGACCAGATCGTTATACGACCTATGATGTATGTTGCCCTTTCTTATGACCATAGGGTTGTAGATGGAAAAGAAGCAGTAACCTTCCTCGTAAAAGTAAAAGAAGCGATCGAAGATCCGACCCGCCTTCTTTTAGAAGTCTAAGGAATAGAAGGAATCATGGCGGAACAATACGACGTATTAGTTATCGGATCGGGACCCGGAGGTTATGTGGGCGCGATCCGAGCGGCCCAACTCGGGTTCAAAACAGGGATCATCGAAAAAAGAAAAACTTTGGGAGGAACCTGCTTGAACGTAGGTTGTATCCCTTCCAAAGCACTTTTGGATTCTTCTGAAGAATATCATAAAGTTTTACATAAGACTGATATCCATGGGATCGGAGTTGGTAAGGTCACTCTGGACCTAAACAAACTCATGGAGCGTAAGAACACTATCGTCAAAGAAGTCACAGACGGTGTAGACTACTTGATGAAAAAGAACAAGATCACTCGTTATGAGGGTTTTGGGAAATTGCTCGGAGGGGGCGAGGTAGAAGTCGCTCTCACTGACGGCAAAAAAGAAGTCCTAAGCGCAAAACATATCGTTCTGGCAACAGGTTCTGTTCCGATAGATATTCCAGGTCTGCCAGTGGACGGAAAGTCTATCATCACTTCCGACCATGCAATCGATCTAAGAACCGTTCCTAAAAAACTGGTGGTGATCGGCGCAGGTGTTATCGGTTTAGAGTTAGGTTCCGTTTGGGGAAGACTTGGGGCAGAGGTTACAGTGGTGGAACTCCTACCAGGGCTTTTACCTACAGTAGACAGATCCTTCGGTAGCTTATTACAGAGAAGTTTAGAGTCCCAAGGTTTTAATTTCTTATTCGAACATAAGGTATTAGGAGCGACTGCTTCTAAATCGGGTGCTAAAGTAAAGATTGCGGCACCGGATGGAAAAGAATCCGAACTGGATGCGGACGTTGTTCTTGTGGCAGTCGGTCGTAAACCATTTATCGATGGGATCGGATTAGAAGCTGCCGGGGTCCAATTAACAGAGAGAAAAAGGATCAAGGTAGATTCTCATTTCCAAACCAGCGCAGCCGGTATCTATGCGATCGGTGACGTAATCGACGGACCTATGCTTGCTCATAAGGCAGAAGAAGAAGGTGTTGCACTTGCAGAATTACTCGCAGGTCAATCCGGACACGTTAATTACGCTGCGGTTCCGAGCATTATCTATACTTGGCCTGAAATGGCTTGGGTTGGAAAAGGTGAAGAAGAACTTAAAAGCGCCGGTGTAGAATACAAAGTAGGTAAGTCATTATTCAAGCCGAATGCAAGAGCTAAGGCTATGAACGAAGCGGAAGGCCAAGTCAAAATTTTAGCAGATAAAAAAACGGATAAGGTATTGGGAGCGTTTGTGTTCGGGCCTAGAGCTTCGGATATGATCGCTGAACTTGCGGTTGCAGTAGAGTTCGGTGCTTCTTCGGAAGATATAGCACGTTCTTTCCACGCACATCCTACATTGTCCGAAGTCGTAAAAGAGGCCGCTATGGCCGTAGACAAGTGGGCAATTCACGCTTAAGTAGGGGAGAATCCGATCATGAAAATCGAACAATTGATGGCATTATACGGAGAGAACGGAGCATTACTCGAAGAACTTTACGAAAAGTTTAAGAAGGATCCGAACTCTTTGGACAAAGAATGGTCCCTGTTCTTTCAAGAAGTAGAGACTAACGGAGTATATCCTCAGAATGGATCTAACGGAAACGGGAATGGTAACGGAAAATCAGCCGTTGCCACTTCTTTTACCGATGCTCAGGCAGGATCCATCCGAGAGATGGGGATTATAAACCTGTTAAATGCGTATCGCAGACAGGGACACTTAGCTGCTAATGTAGATCCACTTGGAATTTCTCAGCCAAATAGAAAGTTCATCGAATCTAAATTGGGAAATCTAACCGCTGCAGATCTAGATACGGTAGTCGACACACAGAATCCTTCTTTAGGTCGTGCAAAACTGAAAGATGTTGTAGCTTGGTTTGAAAAAGCATATTGCAGCACAGTCGGTTACGAGCAATATTATCTAGTAAATGATGAAGAAAGAGAGTGGCTCCAACATCAGATCGAGTCTGCAGAATATCACGCACCTCTTCCTAAGAGCATACGCTTGAGACTGTTCGAAAAATTATTCCAAGCGGACCATTTAGAGACATTCTTAGCTAAAAAATACGTAGGTAAAAAACGTTTCTCCTTAGAAGGGGGAGAAAGTATGATCCCTATGCTCGATACGATCGTCGAAGAGGCTGGACGTTTCAAAATGGACGGACTAGTGATCGGTATGGCGCATAGAGGACGTTTGAACGTACTCGTGAACGTGATCGAAAAACCCGCTTCTTTAGTATTCGCAGAATTCGAAGAGAAGGCGGACAAAAGCGCTGGAAGTTATGCGGACGTTAAGTATCACTTAGGATATTCCAATAGCAAAATGACTTCAAGTGGGAAAGAAGTTAAACTTTCTCTTGCTTTCAACCCAAGTCACTTAGAAGCAGTGAATCCAGTTGTTACCGGTTCTGTTCGTGCTCGCCAAGAGCAATACGGTGATGCGGATCGTTCTAAATTTATGCCGATCACCATCCACGGAGATGCTGCATTTGCAGGTCAGGGTGTGGTGGCAGAAACCATCAACTTAATGAATCTAGATGGTTATACTACCGGTGGAACTTTCCATATTGTGATCAATAACCAGATCGGATTCACCACTTTACCTAATGAGTCCAGATCCACGTTATACGCAACTGATCTTGCTAAAGGTTACCAAATCCCGATCGTTCACGTAAACGGTGACGATCCGGAAGCTGTATATCGAGTGACCAAGCTCGGAATGGAATATCGCCAAAAGTTCAAAAAAGACTTTATCATAGATTTGATCTGTTACCGCAGATTAGGCCATAACGAAACGGACGAACCTGCATTCACTCAGCCTAAGATGTATTCCATCATCAAAAATCATCTTCCTACTGCTCAACTATATGAGAAAAAACTGATAAACGACGGTGATATTACCGGAGAAGAGTTGGACTTCATTAAAAACGGTTCCGCTCAAGGTTTAGAAGATTCTTTCCAAAGAGCAAAAGAACAAGATATCAAGATGAAAGTCGATACTATGCAAGGTGTTTGGGCGAAATATTCCAAAGAACCTCTGGATAGTGGTACTGCTACTTCTTTACTTGCGGAACAAATCGATCGTATCGTAAAAGCGATCACTACAGTTCCTGAGGGTTTCACTCCGAATCCTAAACTAGTAAAACTTCTACAAAGCCGTAAGGAAATGGCGGAAGGAAAAGCTTCTTTGGATTACGGAATGGCTGAGGCTCTTTCTTTCGGTTCGATCTTGGAAAACGGATTTAGAGTTCGTCTTTCCGGTCAGGATAGCCAACGTGGAACATTCTCTCATAGACATGCCGTTCTTGTGGATATCAACTCGGGAGCGAAATACGTAGGTCTAAATCATATTTCCGAAAAACAAGCTAGGGCAGAAGTTGTTAACTCTTCCTTATCTGAATTTTCCGTTTTAGGTTTTGAATACGGTTATTCCCTTTCTGATCCAAGTGCATTAGTTCTTTGGGAAGCTCAGTTCGGTGACTTTGCAAATAATACTCAGGTGATCTTTGACCAATTCCTATCCAGCTCGGAAGTGAAATGGCAAAGGATGTCCGGTCTTGTGATACTTCTTCCTCACGGATACGAAGGACAAGGACCAGAACATAGTTCCGGTAGGGTCGAAAGATTTTTACAACTATGTGCGGACAATAATATGCAAGTAGCGAACTGTACGAATGCTGCTCAGTATTTCCACTTGCTTCGTAGGCAGATTCTTCGAAATTTCCGTAAACCTCTGATCATCTTCACTCCTAAGTCTTTGTTACGTTTCCCTGGAGCACTTTCTCCTATAGACGATTTATTAAAAGGTGCGTTTAGAGAAGTCCTTCCAGACCAGGCTGATATCAAAGCGGATAAGGTGGAAAAGGTAGTTTTCAGTTTCGGAAAAGTATATTATGATCTTCTAAAATATAGAGAAGAGAATAAGGTGCAGAGCACTGCACTTATCCGAGTGGAACAGGTTTATCCTTTTCCTGCGAAAGAGATCCAAGAAGTACTTAAAACTTACAAAAACGCTAAAACTTTTGTTTGGTGCCAAGAAGAACCTAAGAACCAAGGTGCTTGGACATTTGTAAGGGATAGATTCGAGGATCTTCTTCCTAATGGAACTAAACTAAAATACGCTGGAAGAAAAGAATCGGCGAGCCCTGCTGCAGGACATATGAAAGTTCATACAAAAGAGCAGGAACAACTAGTTTCAGACGCATATACGGTCTAAAACTTAGGTGTCGAATAACGTGGGAGAACCCGTTCTATTAGCATTAGTATTTGCGGATCGGGTCATCTCGGAAGATAACGGGAAAAAAGGTATTATAGGGACTTTTACTAAGTTCTTTACCGGACAATTTCCCGTAGTCTTTCCTCCCTGGGGAATATACGTATGTGTCACAAATCTTTCCCCAGGAGACCATGAATTTTCTCTAGAATTGGAACACGCAGATTCTGGCGAAAAAGTAATAGGAGTCGGAGGAAATATCCGGGTCAATAACGGCTCCGAACCTGTTGAAATCGGTATCCCAATTCCTCATGCAGTTTTTCCAAAAGAAGGAAGATACATTCTACTTTTTAAAGTGGGGACAGAAATTGTAGGAAGCCGTCCTCTTTGGGTTGATAAATTAAATCCCGCTTAATTTTGCCTTTTATAAAATCTTAAATCTTTTACGACTTCCTTCGTTTTCTTGTACGAGGGCATAATAATTTTTTTCCAATATTAATCTTTTGAAATACGCTTGATTTGGAAATTTTTTTCAAGTATTCTACCCGTCTCTAATATACGAATTTATTATATATTATGGCGACGCCTGCAGAAAAAGATATCACATTAGAAAAGGCTTTGAAGGATGCGAAGCTGATAGAGGCCAAATTTAAAGGCCTTCTGGAATCATTACCTGATTCAATCGTAATGGTAAACGATTCCGGAAGTATCGTGTTTGTGAATGAACAGGCTCTTAGAATGTTCGATTACAAATTAGAGGAACTTTTGGGACAGCCTATAGAGATCTTACTACCTGATAGGTTCAGAAAAAATCACATTTCTCATCGTGATCATTATTTCACACAACCAAGAACAAGATCCATGGGTGCAGGTTCCGAACTTTTTGGTAGGAAATCCAACGGAGCAGAATTCCCGGTAGAGATCAGCTTAAGTCCTTATCGAACAGAAGAGACAACATTAGTACTAAGTGCTATCAGAGATATTAGGGAAAGGATCAAGGCAGAGGCAAAGTTCAGAGGACTTTTAGAATCCGCACCGGATGCAGTTGTGATTGTAAATCGAGACGGCAATATAGTCCTAATCAATTCCCAAGCAGAAAAATTATTCGGATACCCGAGAGAAGAATTATTACATAAACCGGTAGAAGTTTTAGTGCCTGAAAGATTCAGAGCAAAACATCCACAAAACAGGATCGGCTTTTTTAATGATCCGAAAGTCAGAGGAATGGGAAGTGGACTGGAATTATACGGACTTAAAAAGAACGGATTAGAATTTCCAGTAGAGATCAGTTTAAGTCCTTTAGAAACGGAAGAAGGTATGCTGGTTTCCAGTTCAATCCGTGATATCACGGAAAGAAAACTACAAGAGGAATTTAGAAGAGCTGCATTAGAAGAACAGAATGAAAGAATGAAGGAAACAGCCAGATTAAAAAGTGAATTTCTGGCGAACATGTCCCATGAGTTAAGGACTCCTTTGAACGGTATTATAGGTTTTTCCGAATTACTTTCCGACGAAAGACCTGGATCCTTAAACGGAAAACAAAAAGAATACTTAACGGATATCTTAAATAGTGCGAATCACCTTTTGAAATTGATAAATGATGTTCTTGATCTTGCAAAAGTAGAATCCGGAAAGATGGAATTGTTTTTGGAAACATTTTCCTTATCCACTGCGATCAAAGAAGTTTCATCGATCATTCGTCCATTAGCAAGAAAGAAGAGGATTAATTTTTTAGTAAAAGTGGATGAGTCTGTAGATTCAGTGATATTAGATCCTCAAAAAATTAAACAAATATTGTATAATCTATTATCTAATGCCGTCAAGTTCAGCCATGAAGGCGGAAATATCAGAGTGAATATGGAAGGGGAGGGTAAAGATTTTATCCGGATGAAATTTGAGGATGAAGGGATAGGTATAGATGAGAAAGATCTTACTAGGATTTTTGAGGAATTCCAACAAATAGATAGTGGAGCAAATAGACAATTTCAAGGAACAGGGTTAGGGCTTGCTTTAACCAAAAGGATCGTGGAGTTGATGAACGGGACAATAAATGTAGAAAGTGAGTTGGGAAAAGGATCGGTTTTTACTATAATACTTCCTAGAAAGATCTTGAATGGTAAATAGATATGGCTCCTAAGGTTTTGGTAGTAGATGACAATATCGTAAATCTTAAATTGATTTGTGAATTATTGGAGTTGGACGAATACGAAGTTTTAAAAGCAGGAAATGCAGAAGAGGCGCTTCAGGTCATCGAAAGTTTTCCTTTAGATCTTATTCTCATGGACATCGAGTTACCTGGAATAGATGGACTTACTCTCACTAGACAATTAAAAGAAAGGGAAAATACGAAAAATATTCCTATCATAGCCGTTACTGCCTTTGCAATGAAGGGAGACGCACAAAAAGCTTATGGAGCGGGTTGCGATGGATATATTACAAAACCAATTGATACAAGGAAATTTACGGAACAAATTAACGGTTTTATTAAGGGTTTAAACCCATGATCCAAGGGATTTTTTTCGTCTCTTATCAATACACGGTCTTTTTTTAGACTTAATTTTTATGCTCATTCTAGTCGTAGACGACAGTTACCAAAATAGGAAATTAATTTCTGCCCAGTTGGAAAATGGATCTAGGAAAATTTACACTGCTTCTAACGGGTTGGAAGCCTTGGAGATCCTGGAAAACACTGTAGTAGATTTGATCATTTCCGATATCCTAATGCCTCAAATGGATGGATATCAATTTTGTTCTAGAGTAAGACAAAATGACAAGTTCAAACATATTCCAATTATTATATATACTGCAACATATACTTCTGATTCGGATGAAAAACTTTCCTTTGATCTGGGCGCAGACGCTTTTTTAAAAAAACCTGCAGGACTAAAGTTACTTGAGGAAACTGTAACTAAACTTCTCCAAAACCCTAGATCCAAACGTAATGTGAAAGAACTGGTCTTAGATTCTGCACCACTACGCCAATACAATCACAGACTTGTAGAAAAGTTAGAAGAGAAAAATTTCGAACTTTTAAGAAGAAGTGAAGAGTTGGGTTATGAGATAGAAGAAAGAAGAAGGGCCGAAAGGCTGAACAGAGAGGGTGAAGAATTATTCAAGGAGCTCACAGACGCGATCCATGAAGTGTTTTGGATGACCAGTCTTTCTAAAAATGAGATCGTTTATATCAGCCAAGGATATGAACAGATCTGGGGAAGATCCAGGCAAAGCCTTTTAGAAAATCCAATCTCTTGGATGGAATGTATTCATCCGGATGATCGAGATAGAGTGATGAATAGCGCAAGGACGAGACAAGTAACCGGCGAATACAGAGAGGAATATAGGATCATTCGTCCCGACGGAGAGATTAGATGGATCAGAGATAAGGCATTTCCAGTTAAGAATGAAAAAGGGGATACAATCCGAGTTGCAGGAGTTGCGGAAGATATCACAGAACATAAATTGAAAGAATTTCAATTAAAAGATGTAGAAAGAAGAAAAGCGGAGTTAGAAGAACAACTTATCCAAGCACAGAAACTGGAAAGTTTAGGCACCTTAGCAAGCGGTATTGCTCACGACTTTAATAATATACTTTCTATCATTATGGGTCACACCTCAGTGATAGAAAATAACAGGAATAATCCTGAAAAATTTTCCCAACATGTTTCGGCATTACATATGGCTACTCAAAGGGGAGCGTCCTTGGTTAAGCAACTTCTCACCTTTGCCAGAAAAACAGAATTTAATCTGGAACCTGCACAGATAAACGATATTATATTAGAGATCAGTAAATTGATCTCTCAAACATTTCCAAAAAATGTCCGATTACTTACAGACTTCCAAGAGGATCTTCCTCTGGTTCATGTGGATACCAATCAGATCCATCAAGTTTTATTAAACCTATGTGTGAACGCTCGGGATGCTATGCAAGACGGCGGGCTCTTGACTATAGAAACTTTTCTCGCTGAATCGGAAAATCTAAAGATGGGATATTCCAAAAGTTTAGCTGAAAAATATGTAATACTTCGGATCTCAGATTCCGGAAGTGGTATGAGTGAAAAAACAAAACAAAGAATTTTTGAACCATTCTTCACTACTAAGGATATAGGGAAAGGAACGGGACTTGGGCTCGCATTAGCATATAGTGTGATCGATAATCACAAGGGTTGGATCGAAGTAGATTCTGAATTAGGAAAAGGAACTACGTTCTTCGTATATCTACCTGTGCCTAAAGAAAAACCGAAAGTGAATATAAAACCTAGTTATTCTGAATCGGAAACTTTAGGAGGTGAGGAAAGTATACTTGTTATTGAGGACGAAGAACTTCTACGGAATATGTTGGCGGATCTTTTGGAGTCCAAGGGCTATAAGGTGTATTTGGCTAGGGATGGAGAAGATGGTGTGGAACAATTTCTCTTAAAACATTCTGAGATCCAATTGGTGCTGACTGATCTCGGTCTCCCAAAGTTTGGAGGAGGAGAAGTTATTAAAAGGATCAGAGCTATTCATAGTTCGGTCAAAATACTTTTAGCAAGTGGATTTATGGAGCCTGAGTTAAAACTTTCTTTAAAGGATTATGGAGTGAGTTATTTTATCCAAAAGCCTTATTTGGGTGCCGACATCCTTTCCTGTATTCGATCCGCTTTGGATCAAAAATAAAGTTTTTACAAGTTCGTTAGGCGCTTTTCTTTAAAATAAGATTTCACTTAATTTTATCTTATATTAGAAATAAAATATTGATCTGTGTAGCAATCGCTACAGTGTTGGTTTTAATAAGTGAAAAAGAGAAACGAAAATGAGCCATGCACGTCTTTTGCCGGTCTTAACCTGGAGGCTGGAACTATTTACTCATACTGTTCCTGTTCCATTCGCAGTATATTTTTCTGCGGTAACAGGTTCCTTATACTCCTTAGAAGAATATCTTTCTATGGGAGTTGCTGCAACGATAGCCGCAACAGCTATGCTTTTAGGAGCCTTCTATCTTAGATATATAAGATTAAAGAAAGCCTCTTATTTAGAGGATAGAAGTTCAGTTGAGCCGAATCTTTTATCTTCTGCAAAATCAATTTATATTACTCAACCCATCTATGAATCTTTTGTGATCGCGGGTCGTTGGTTTTTTGGCGTACTACTCGCTCATCTTATTGTGTATTTGATTGTGGGTTATAGGCCCAATCTGATTGCCACAATTCCAGCATTGTACCTGGGAATTATCCCAATTTCCTTTATTAGTTATTTGTTTATTACTGAGTATTCCGTTCGACCTGCATTGAGTAAGAATAAGTTCAGAGAAGTCGAAGCAAAGACCAGGTTATTTTTTCCTTATTCCAAACGCTTATTGGTAGTTGTTATGGCAATGATCTCTATGCCATTCAGTCTTTTAGGTTACATGTTGTACGCAACTGTGGATGGAAGGATCCGTCTGGAAAATCCACTTCTACACTTGGCGATTATGGCATTCTTATTTTCAGTTCCTTTGATCTTCACTGCTTGGATAGTGACTGAGGCAATACGATCTAGACTTTCCTCTGTAACTGGATTTTTGGAAGAAGTAGGAGAAGGTAATTTCGGACTGAAAATTTCTCCTTCTTCCTTGGACGAATTCGGCAAGCAGGAACAAAGGATAGGCAAGGTTGTAGAAAGATTAAGAGGTCTCTACGAGGAAATCCAATCTTTGAATGAGGGTTTGGAATCTAAAGTAGAAGAGAGGACTAAACAGTTAAAGGAAACCGCAGACGAGCTTGGAAAAAGTTTAGAAGAGATCCAAAAGTTGAAACTCAGTCAGGACGGGGATTATTTTCTAACTTCTCTTTTGACAGAACCTCTTCATTCTATTCAGTTGCAAGATTCCGAATATTCTTTTCGTTCTTTGACTGTTCAAAAGAAAAAATTCAGTTATAAGCAGAAAGAAAGACAGATCGGTGGAGATATTTCACTCGCACATTCTATTCGATTAAGAGGAAAACCGTATATCGCATTCGTAAATGCGGATGCAATGGGTAAATCTTTACAGGGTGCTGTAGGGGCAATCATTCTGGGTTCTATTTCCAGATCTATGATAGAAAGAACTCCTGCTTTGTATCGAAATGTTTGGCCGGAGAGATGGTTAAAAAACTGGTTTATAGAATTACAAAAAGTTTTTGAAGCATTCGACGGTTCCTTAATGGCCTCCGCATTTTTGGGATTATTAGATGAGTCCAGAGGAGTTCTATATTATATAAATTGTGAACATCCTTCTCCCGTCCTGTATCGTGATGAGACTACTATGTTTCTGGAGCCTAAGGAAAAATATTTTAAAATAGGCCATTCAGGTATAGGACGTAATGTTCATATAGAAGTATTTCAGTTAAGATCGGGAGATGTTTTATTCTCCGGATCGGATGGAAGAGACGATCTTTTGATCCAATCGGAGATCGACCCTGATGATTCCAGATTCTTAGAAATTGTAGGAAAAGCAAACGGGGACTTGGATCGCACTTACGAAATGATCCTTCAAGAAGGAGAAATTACAGATGATCTTTCTCTTCTCCGAATAGAAGCGCCAAAGAAAAGTTTAACGTCTTCTGAAATTCTACTCAAAGAATCCAATCATGAAAAAAAGAACGAGATCCAAAGGACGATCTCAGTTCAAGAATGTAGAAGGCTTGCATTGGAATATTCTTCCGGCAAAAAATATACAAAGGCAGGAGAACTTGGGCTGAAGTATGTGCAAAGAAGACCGACGGATACTGAATTTCTTTTTACCGTAAGTAAACTTCTTCGTAAGTCAGGTAAAATCGTCTTGTCTATCGACTTAGGAGAAAGATACAGAATGAGAAATCCTGTAGATTCGGATAATCTACTTCATCTTGCGGAGATGTATGCTTCTAAAAGTAGATTAGAAAGATCGTTTCAACTTTTGGCAGAAGCGACCGCGATTACCCCGGAACATCCAAGAGCGAAAAAACTTTCAGAATTTCTAATAGAAAAAACAGGGCAAATCTCTGAGTCTAGCGAGGATAGAAGGATACTTAGATAGGGTTTATCTCAATTTCATCTTACGGATCTCTTCCGCTACCGGGATGTTTTGGTATTCTATCCTTTCTTTTCCGTAATAGAGTAGCGCCTCGATAGAATTTGTTTTTGGAAAAAATTTACGGATCTCAGTAAGAGGAATACGGATCGTATCTGAATTCGGGTTTTTGTTAAAGAACTCGGTATTCTCTGCTCTTAATATAAGCTCGAGATCTTTGGGATCGAAAATTTTTGTCTTTTCGGATTTTATAATATTCTCTGATATTGTTTCTTCTTCTTTCTTTCTGGAAATCGTTCGAAAGGGGATTGTTGTCCATTCGAATAGTGCACCGATATCGGCAAACATTCCTAGGATATATCTGTTCCAAGGTTTATCATCGTTATCCAGTTGTCTGTATCCGTCTGTCTTCCTATAATCGTAATGAACGATCTTTGTCTCTAAGGTTTTCCTTTTTTCTAACGTTTCTTGGAAGGAGGCGGCTTCTATTTTTAAGACAAGTTCGAAATTTTGGAATTCATAATCTATCCTTCCTTTATTAGAAAGGATCACTTCTTCTTTTTTATCCAATAAACGAGAATCGATCGTTTCTTGTTTATAAGGAAAAACCGTAAAACAGTTTAGGAAACTATAATGGATTAAAACGAAGGCTGCAAAATAGCAGAAAGATCGAAATCTATTCACTGAAATAAAGGCACCATTCCGTAAGCGGACTCGAATGCATTTGCCTGCTCTTCACATGCCCAAAGCTCCAGACTTTTATCGTAGTTCTGGTTTGTGACCAAGGTGAAAATTGCCTGATTTTTTCGGACCTGGCATTTTACAGTTTCGATCAATCCCTGTCTGTTCCGATTGCATGCACTCGCGATCCTTAAAATTGCGGAAAGTTTTTCGACTGTTTCCTGTTCTCTTGGGCCGACTCTTTGGAATTCTCTATGTTTAGATTTTGGAGAACTCTTGCGGTGGTATCTTGCAGTGAGTGCTATGATCTCTATTTCTCCCCAGGTAAAGCCAAGCATCGCTTCCGAATTTCGGATCAGATAATAACTATGTTTATGATAGGCAGAATGTGAAATGAATAGTCCTACCTCATGCAGCAAAGAAGAAGCTTCCAAATATTCTCTTTCTTCTTTCCCGAGTCTATGTATGGACTGTATTTGATCGAATATATCCAAAGCAAGTTTGGAAACATGGCGGGCATATTCTTGGTCCCTTGTGTAAGAAACTAGAAGGTTCAGGATGGACTTTTGGCGGATATCATCTAAGTGTTTGGAATGTTCTAAGTCCTGGAAGTGTTCCCATTTTCTGATGGTATCGTAAATAATCCCTTCTCTAAGGGCGAACTCGGATACTGTCATATCCGGAAGGTCCAATAATTGGAATAATTCATCCAAGATCAGCATCCCGCCCACGATAATATCAGAACGTTTGGAATCAAAGCCCGGGATCTTACCTCTTTTTTTAGAAGTGTCCGCTTCTAAGATCATATTCCTTGCTCTTTTGAATTCTGAAGATTGGAATGTATAATGATTTAAAGGCCTCTCTTCGGTATCTTCTCCTTCGAATGCTCGAATGATACCTGCAGTTGCCTGAACCGTTCCGGACGAACCGATGATCATTTCCGGTTTTAGATCTCGGATGATCTTTCTGAAAGGAAGAATGATCTCTTCCACATAGAGTTTACATTTTCGTATCTGAGAAGAATCCAGGGTTTCTGATTTTAGGAATTTTTCCGTGAGTCGGATCGCTCCTAATTTGAAACTTTTGGAGAACAGAATGTCTCCTCTATAACCCACTAAAACTTCGGTACTTCCTCCGCCTATATCCACAAGTAGGACCTTTTTATCGAATACTGGAAGACCTTGTAGGACCCCGAAATAGATGAGTCGGGCTTCTTCATATCCGCTGATCACATCTATTTTAATTCCTGCTTCCTTTAAGGCTGCGGCCTGGAATTCGGCACGATTGGAAGCTTCTCTCATTGCAGATGTAGCAACTGCTCTGATCTCTGCCTTTGAATTATCAGCGAGCATCTTAAAACGCTTTAAACACTCGATTGCGCGCCTAAATGCGGGAGGGTCGATCTCTCCTCCTTCTTCCAAACCGCTTCCGAGACGAACGTTCTCCTTCTCTCGGGCGATTGCTTCAAAGGTCCCGTTTTCTCGGACCCGGACGATAATCATGTGAAAGGAGTTTGTGCCTAGATCGATGGCAGCTAGGGTGTTTTCCCGAACCATAAGTTCCCCAAGTTTATGGAGGTCGCAATGGGTTCCAATTTGTTTTTCGTTTTTTTTGTTTTGGAATTGCCCGTAAGGATCGGGCAGGAAATATTGAATTGGATCGCGCCCGTAAAATCCTAGAGATTTTCACCGATCTTGCAGATAATAAATAAGATCAACCAGCCTTCTGGCAGCAAAGGATAGAAATGATATTCGATAAGCTATACGGATTATTTTCCAACGATATGGGAATCGACCTCGGAACCGCAAACACTCTCGTCCATGTAAAAGGGCAAGGTATCGTTCTTTCCGAGCCTTCCGTAGTAGCGGTCCACGCAGCTACGGGCAAAGTGCTCGCAGTAGGCCAGGAAGCTAAGAGAATGTTGGGACGTACTCCCGGCGAGATCGTAGCAATCCGTCCTATGAAAGACGGGGTGATCGCGGACTTCGAAACAGTCGAAAAAATGATCCGCTACTTCATTGCAAAAGTCCATAATAGAACTACTTTCGTAAAACCTAGGATCGTTATTGGAGTTCCTTCCGGGATCACCGAGGTAGAAAGACGTGCGGTTCGTGAATCCGCAGAACAAGCAGGTGCGCGCGAGATCTTCTTGATCGACGAAGCATTGGCTGCTGCGATCGGTGCGAATATTCCGATCAATGAACCTGCTGGTAATATGATCGTGGATATCGGTGGTGGAACTACCGAGATCGCTGTTATCTCTCTTGGCGGTATGGTAATCGCTGAGTCCATCAGAACTGGTGGTGATGAGTTCGACGATGCAATCATCAAATATTTAAGAAACCAATACAACCTGGTTGTTGGGGAAAGAACTGCGGAAGATATCAAACTGACTATCGGTAACGCTTACCCTGAGAAAAAAACCGAGACCATGGAAGTAAAAGGTAGGGATGCAATTTCCGGATTACCTCGTACTCTCGAATTAGAATCCAATGAGATCCGTAAGGCTCTTAAAGAACCAACCGACGAAATTTTAGACGGGATCAAAAGAGTTCTGGAAAGAACTCCTCCGGAACTTGCTTCGGATATCGTAGAAAGAGGGATCGTTCTTACAGGAGGAGGATGTCTTCTTCGCGGATTAGAAACCTATCTTTCTAAAGAAACCGGTGTGCCTGTGTTCAGAGCGGAAAACCCTCTGACCTGCGTGGTACTTGGAACCGGAAAATTCTTGGACGAAGTTAAGTATCTAAAACCAGGGATCCGTTAATTCGGATCTCGGTCTCCGGTTTGACGACTGGAGTCCGATACGGAATTTTTTATGCTTTGGCTTCAAGTTAATAAAAGTAAGGAAACCGTTTCCCTTTTATTTTGTATTGTATTCTCTCTTCTATCCCTGACTTTCAAGAGTAATGTTTTAGTCAGAGGGATTGCAAGTTTTCAGAGAGTAGGGGATTCCGTTTCCGGTTCCATCGACGGAGTGGGTTCTTTTTTCAAAGGTGCTTATACTAAATTAGAATCTTTTGAAGCGGTTCGTCAGGAAAGAGATGCCTGCGTTGCTGCTATAGATGATTATAAACTTCTCCCTCAAGATCTGGAAAGAGTGAGTAGAGAAAACGAAAGTCTCAGAAGAGAATTACGTTTTAATACTAAACAAAAATATTCTACAGTCAAAGCGGAAGTTCTTTCCGTTCGTTTAAATTCCATCTATCGTACTATCATTATAGACAAAGGTACCGAAGCAGGCATCAAACCTTATATGCCCGTCACTGCAAGAGCGGTGAACCAAAAGGGTGAAATTATAGAAGCTTTAGTGGGAAAGGTGATCGCGGTTACAGGTGGATCCGCAGTGGTTCAGCCTATCATCAATTCCAATTATAATATGGGTGTTTCCATTCCGGAAAGTAATCTCTGGGCTACTCTTTCCGGAAACTCCGGGAGAGGAATGGAAGCATTGATGAATTATATTGATAGTGGTATCATCATTGATCCGAGGATTTTCGGAGATTACCCAATGGGTCCAAGTGAGATGATCCAGTACACCGAATCTTTAAGTAAGATCGGAAAACCTGTATATAGTTCTGGATCTTCCGGAATGTTCCCACCTGGAATTCCTGTGGGTATAATTACTGAAGAAGGTCCCCGCAACGGAAGTTTTAAGACTGCCTTCCTAAAACCTTTTGTTCGTTTCGATATGCTCGAGTCAGTCACCATCCTAATGAAACTTCCTGAAAAATGGGCGGAGACATGGCCGGAAGGACAGAATATCAATATAGAAAATCCTTACTTCGGTGAATTAAATTATCCTAAAGAAGATAGAGAACCGAAATCGCCGACTCCTAACGGGAACAAACCTGTGGAAACTCCTAAACCTCAAAAACCGGAAGGTAACGGTTCGGGATTCTCCGATGAGGAAACAAACTGATGATCTTAGAATATATAGTCATTGGTGCCGGGATTTTGATCTCCCACTTCTTAAATGGTACGAACTTATTCGAGATTTCCGGATTTAAACCGGACTTTATGGTGATTTTCGTTCTATTCTTTGCTCTCCGTAGAGGAACAATGGCCGGGATCTGGATCGGATTTTTTGGCGGATTACTTTCTGATTCAGGTTTGGGCGGAGAAATTGTGGGGAATGTTGTTACCTATAAAATAGGACTTCACTCTCTTACATTCTGTATCATGGGTTATATTGTAGGGAAGTTTGCAAGACCCGCTTACCATGAAAATCAGATTTCCATAATGTTGTATTCTCTGGTTGTGACTTTGATCTCAAGGATTGCTTCTTATTTCTTATTCTCTTTGTTCTTTCATGAAAATTTAAATTACTCCATCATCAGCACCTCAATCTTTAATGGGGCAATCGCTCCTATATTCTTCTGGGTGTTAGGTAAACTATACAGATTGGAGCAGGCGGAAGGCTAAAATGTTGGGGGGAGGAGGATCTTCTTCAGCCACAGAGTTTAGACTGGAGCGCAGTTTCAGGCTAAGGTTGTACATGTTCTCCGGGCTTGTTGCATTTGCGTTAATCGCATTCGTAATCCAGCTATTCAACCTTCAGATCGTACAAGGAACTGATAACTCTTTAAAGGCGGAGAAGTTCGTTCGAAAAAGTGAGACAATTCCTGCTGCCAGGGGAGAAATGTTCGATAGAAACTTTCTTACTCCTGAAACATCTATGGCTCTTGTTTCCAATTATTCCAGTTTGGATGCAGTATTAAACACTTCTTTACTCAAATACGATCCGACTAAGGTTAAAAATTTCTTACAGGAATTTGCGAGAACTCTTTCAATCCCTATGTCCTATTACGAAGAGGACTTACTCGAGCCGAAATTTTCGAAAAAGATCAAGACTAAAAAACCATTCGTACTTTTAGAAGCCATTTCAAAGGCTCAACAAGAGCGTATATCAGTTTTTGATAATATATCTAAATATGTGATTTTAGTTCCTTCTCCCAGAAGGATCTATAAAATGGGTCCCGCACTTGCGCATGTTACAGGATATATAGGTAAACCGAGTAAAACGGACCTTCTTACCCGTGAGATAAAATCTTACCAGTGGCTTGGGAAAGATGGTTTGGAACTCCAGTACGACTCAAGACTTAGAGGAACTGACGGATTTCGGATCCAAAAAAGAAGTTCCGAGGGAAATATCGAAGAAGAAAGGGTAGTGGAACATTCTACTCCCGGAAACAATCTAGTTCTTACTATAGACAAAGACATTCAGCTAGCCGCGTATAAGGCCCTAAAAGGTGCAAGAGGAACTGCGATTGCTATGCGTCCTTCTACCGGGGAAGTTTTGGCCATGGCTTCTAATCCAAGTTATGATCCGAATGTTCTCTCCGGAAAAAGTAGATCGGAAAGAACCGCACATTATAAGAGAGTCGATGCAAACGGTGGATTTTTAAATCTTGCGATCCAATCTAAATTCCCGCCTGCTTCCACTTATAAAACGTTAGTTGCACTTGCCGCATTGGAAAGTGGGCATAAGGTGGATTATACCCCTGAAACAAGCTATCAATGTAATGGTAGTTATACTTTAAAATCCACATTTGCCGGAGTTCCCGACCAAGTTTTCTATTGTTGGGAGAAAGGAGGACATGGTACGAATGACCTGGCTCATGCTCTTCAAAAATCATGCTCCGTGTATTTTTATAACCTAGGATATAAACTTGGTTCTGATCCTATCTTGACCTATTCTCGTTTATTTTTGTTGGATCAAAAATCCAAAGTGGATCTTCCGGGAGAAATTGCAGGTCAGGTCCCTTCTCCTGCATGGAAAAAAAGAATTTATGGAACCAGATGGTTCGATGGAGATACGATCAACCTTTCCATTGGACAGGGGTTCATGTCCGTTACTCCTCTTTCTATGACTTTGTTCTATGCAGGATTATTGAATAGAGGCCAGATCTATCAACCTTATATAGTCAACGAAATCCGAGATCCATTAGACAATTCCATTATCAATAGAACGGATCCTCAGAGACTAAGCGATATTCCGATCCAATCTTCCACGGTAGAAGCTATCAAAACAGGACTTAGATTGGTCGTGAAAAATGGAACTGCAGCATTCGTATTGAATAAACCTGGGCTTCCTGATATCGCAGGAAAAACGGGAACAGCCCAAACAAGAAGAAGAGGATCTTCCGGATCCAACCACGCTTGGTTCATAGGATATGCTCCTGCAAATGCACCTGTCAGCGAACAAGTATTAGTCGCTGTATTCGTAGAATACGGAGTGGGTGGAGCGGCCGGAGCAGCACCTGTCGCAAGAGAAATGTTTAGAGCTGCTTTCCCTCCTGGAAGTTTCAAAAGAACTGCAGAGATACCTGAAACTGCTCCTGTAGCACCGGAGAATATACAATGATGTCGGATCGTTCCATAGATAGGATTGACTACTTTTTAGTAGGCTCGGTCATCATTGTGGTGATCTGCAGTGTTCTTACATTATATTCACAAGAATATAATTTTGATGATCCGAGTGTCGGACTCATGAGCCATAAATGGTTCAAACAGTTTTTGTTTTTCCTACTCGGACTGATCATTATGTGGTTCCTCTCTCGGGTTAATTACCAATTGATCGGGGCTTATGCATTATTTATCTATGGGTTCGCTATTTTATTATTAGCACTCACTCTAGTAAAATGGATCGGTTATCTTCCTTCCAGTCGGGGTGCAAGATCTTGGATCAAGATTGGACCGTTCTTATTACAAGCTTCCGAATTTGCAAAACTTGCCACAGTGATCTTACTCGGTCAGTATCTAGTCTTAAAAGAAAAAGAAATGAAGAAGCTCGTGGTACTAGTCATTCCGTTCGGGATTGTTCTATTACCGATGGCTTTGATACTTTTACAGCCTGACTTCGGAACAGCTGTATCCTTCTTACCTATCTTATTCACAATGTTATTCTTGGGAGGAGCCGACTATTTCCACATCGGTTCCTTTATTACATTCGGAGGGATCTCACTTGTTCTTCCTATGTATGTGGAATATTCCAAACTTACATTGCTGAACGATATCCTCGCATTTCTACAAAGAACAGGAAAAACGGACCTTCTATCCGTAGTGAACCGATTGGGTGGAAAAACCTGGCAGGTATTGGACGGTAAGGATATAGCCGGAGCAAATCTCACACCCAAAACGATCGCTGCATTGAGAGAAGTATTCGATCAGGTGATCGACCTAGAAGGTAGTTTTATATTTAAGTTACTCTCTAACCAAGGATTACTCATCGGAGTAGGCGCAACACTTATTATATTCAGTATTATTATGATCTTGCTTAGGGTTGCCCGAGGAAGTAAAACATTACGTTCTTATTATATTCCTCTCGGGATCCTCGGGATCAGTTTGATCTCGGCTGTAGTCGTGATGAAAACTGTTCCTTTCCGAGAAAACCAGGTCATCCGATTGACTGCATTTTTAAATCCTGATGAGTTCAAACAAGACGCAGGATACCAACTCAGAGCATCTAAACCTGCAGTGGGTTCCGGAAAATTAGTAGGAAAAGGATTTTTAAACGCGGAAATGACGGAAGGAAAAATCCCTCATGTTCCTGAATCCAGCACAGACTTCATTTTCGCATCTTGGGCGGAGCAAACTGGTTTTATAGGTTCCGTATTCTTGCTTTTCTTTTTATTCTCTATTCCACTTAGAGGACTACAGATCAGTTACGAAAGTAAGGACAGATTCGGATCTTTACTCGCGTCAGGGATCGTTGCGATGTTATTCTATCATATGGCGATCAATATCGGGATTGTGCTTGGATTATTGCCGGTGACAGGGATCCCACTTTCCTTCATGAGTTACGGCGGTTCTCACTTGCTTATGTCCATGGCAGCGGTCGGGATCATTCTCTCCATCAAGATGAGAAAACACGCAAACTAAAATTTGGATCGGTAAAATGGCTGACTTTGCAAAAAAGCCTGCCGATATTCTATCTAAGCCGGCATGGAAAGAGTAAAAGATTCCAGATTTCTATTCGATCTGAAAAGAAAGTTCCGCTATATCTTGGAAGAAGTGGAGAAGAATACCTTCGACCAAGATTCGGAAGTCAGAGAATTAGAAACACTCTGGGAAGAAATGTTCGATGTCGCTTCCAGGAATGATACTCCATATTTCAAGGCCAGACTTTCCAATCTAAAAAGACAGTTGGATGGTTTTGTCAGAAACAAGGCCTACGAAAAGCAAGAATTCGATCGTATCTACAGACAATTAGAGAAGATCCGCAAAGATGATACAGTAGAATTTTTGGATGAGTCGATGCGCTCCACATTAGGAAGGATCGCAGAAAACACAAACAGAGTTGCAACTAATGTTTCCGGTTCAGGAATAGAGCCGGGCTCCTTGGGTGGAATTCCATTACTTCTCACTTTCAGATGTGGTACTGTTCATTTTATAGTTAAATCAGGACCTAAAAAGATATTCAGAAACGTACATAGAAACAAGGACAAGGTACTCTACGAAGGAAAAAAATATCCTATCTTCCCAAGCCGATCCATTTATTTTTCTTGGGAAGGAGAAGGTAGAGCCTGGGAAACCGAACCAGGTTCCTTACTCATGATCCGTTACCCGGAAGGGAATAGGTTTTTTAGATGTGACGCTTTAGGAGATACATTCCGTATTCCTGAAGATACTTTTAAAAGAAGATTACAACCCACTGATAAACAATCTTCCGAGATCCGTTATTATTTCCGCAAGGCAGGAATCCGATATTATTATATTCCCCAGAAGGGTGAGTGAATATCGGATCTTATGGTTTTCGAGGAATTAGATTCCGAAAAAGGTCCGATCTCCTTTTTAAAAGATAAGGACTATCTCATTCAAGATAGAGATTCATTCTTTGATCTGATATATTCTGCAGCCAGTGATACAGTTGCGGTCCATTCTTCTCATTTTCCTGAGCTTTTTTTTGATCTAAAGACAGGGTTTGCCGGAGAGATCTTTCAAAAGATCACCAATTATCAGAAACGATTTATAATAATAGGCGATTATTCTAATATTGCCTCTAAAAGTTTTAAAGATTTAATTTACGAAAGTAATAAAAACGGCAAAGTGATCTTTGTAGGGACTTTAGCGGAAGCCGTCCAACTACTTAAGTAACTGTTAAAGAGGAATTATGAAATATTCAAGAATTGCTATATTATTGGTTTTAATAAATTTATTGGGATGCTTTCCTTCGATTTCTGTAGGAGAGGGTTTTCAAGTTAAAGGAAAAAGATATTCAGATCTATCAGAGTTTAAATCTAAAAAGGTTTATTTGGATCTTACTTACGAATACGGAATTATTACGGAAGAAACAAAAACAAAGTCGGGCAAAATAGAGAAGAAAACAAATAAAGCAACTCCTGAGGTATATTTACAATTTAGAGATGCACTTTTTTATGAGTTAAAGGGAAAATATAAGTTAGATATTGAATATGGTCTGCCTAAAGCAAAGGATTCCTTATTCGTATCCGTAACCCCTAGAATGGACAAGCAATATACAACAGTAGAGAAGGCTAGTATCATCCTAAATAAAGGACAGGATCCTTTGTATAAATTAGACTTAGTAAATGCACCTAAGATCCAAACCTTAAAAATTGAATATGCAAAAACTGTGGAGCAACTTGCTGAGATTGCAGCCGAGAAGATCTACGATGCTATTCTAGGAAAATCAGAAGAATAATAAGTTTCCGCAAGCCGTTAAGAATTTGCTTTGGATTTCTTGAATTTTCCGGGAAGATCTTCCTTTCTTTGCGGCTTCGCATGAAACCTCGCTCGAAAACCCACCTAACATAAATATAACGTAATTTAGGTTGCAATTTTCCGTCTCAGTGCGAAAATCCAAAACCTTCACGATGCAATACAATACTTCTTTCTGGGACAATTGGACATTCGAAAGTCTATTCGATCTATATTCAAAGGGCCTTGATTTTTCGAATTCCAGAGAATTAAAAATAAATAAAGAGACAAATTCCTATGATTGGACGGAAGTTTCTACCGCTTGTGTCCAGATAGAAAGTCTATTTCATTTGATTAATGAACTTGTTCTAAGAGAAAAAATATTCTATGATCATAAGTTTTCCGCAGGTTGGAATTCCTTCGAAAGTCTAGATTCCTTGGATGGAAATCTACTTATTTCGGTAGATATACCGACTTATAACCCCGAAGTTGCCGATTCCAGAAACAAAGCCTTAGAATTATTATGTGTCACTGATCAGATGAAAAAACATCAGGAAGAAAATTTAGAAGGGTATAGAAAGAATAAACAATCTCCTCATGAGTATTTCGGTCAAGTGGTTTGGGGAGCTGCCGGGAATCTGGGGCGCAGTTCCTTCCTAGGAGCGCATTACGTGGCTCATCCAATTCGTGCTTCTTTACTCGAGCAAGTCCCTTTATTCGAACCTCATACTGATATAAATTCGGAAGTAAAAGAATGGATCGATAACGAGAGGATGAAGATGTTCACAAGTTTGACTCCTGTTGGAAAGATGAATAATTTCCAGTTAGTTCTTCCACCCATAGTTGCAGAAGTGATCGAATCGGCTTCTAAATTTTCAGAGATCATTCCTTCTGCGATGGAGACTAGAGAAAAATATACAAAGATCAGAGAATGGATCGGAGAATACCAAACTGCAGTAGAGCTAGAGAATCCTTCTTCACTTTCTAAGTTTAGAAAAACGTTGGATTCAGTGGCTCAAGATTTGGAAAAAATGAGAAAAGGAACAGATATGGGAAATACTAAAGTGGGGCTTTCTTTTATCAGCTTGGATTTTCCGTTACCAAAAATGCCCGATTACAGGAAGTATTGGGGGATTAGAGGTGCATTAAATAAACTTTCTCTTAGTCGAAAAGGGGATAAGTCTCTTACTAAACTTTTAAATTGGTTGGATTGCCCGGAGAGTGGAGAGTCCGAAAAAATCAGGAAATATTTTATTTTATGATTTCCTTTATAGGCGACTGCGCGTATTGTTTGCTGCCCTGGAGTTTGATTTTAGTAAATGAAGTATAACGTGTATCTTTTATCTTTATGTTCGGTTCTTGCTTCCTGCAGTGAGATCGATCCAGGTTATGATATCAATGATGGGAAACAAATGGGTTGTATTGCTATACTTGTTTCGTATAATGCCTGCACTGATGGCTCATCGGACCCGGCAAGACAGAATGCTTGCCTAACGGAATCACTGGTCGCTGGCGGAAGTTGCTTCGCTAATGATTAGAAGAAGACGGAGAGATTACTCTCCGTCCTCGAGTAGGTTATTCAAACTATCTAGTAAAACATCTACTTCTACACCATAGCCCATACAAACTTGCTCGATAGTTTCGAGTTCGTTGATGGAACAATGAGAGCATCCGCCTAAATGATAACTTGAAAATACCAATCCTGCTTCAGGATGAAGACCGATCGCTTCGCCTACTGTCATTTCTTTAAAAAATCTTGGCTTGACCGCTTCCGACATGGGGAAAATCTCCTAAGTACTGGTTTAAGTTCCAGTATATAGACTCCCTAGGCCAAAGTCAATTCCATGTTTTTTCAAGAAACCGGCAAATTCTATATTCGTATCGAAGAAAGGTTCGAATCTTCTCATTATCTTTATAAATACTTCCCTGATGGCTCGGATGAGCCAATTCATGGCCATTCCTTTAAGGTGGAAGTTTATCTCTCGGGCCAAAAGAATATTGGAGAAGACGGGATCAGTTTCGACTTTTTAACCTCTAAGCGTAAGCTTAAGGAGTTAGTGGCTGAGTTAGACCATATTCTGATTAATGATCACGCTGATTTTAAGAAGACCAATCCAACCTCTGAAAATATGGCTCGTTGGTTTTACTATGGCTTAAAGGACAGTGTGGCCGAGGCTAAGGGTAAAGTAGATCGGATCGTAATCCACGAAGGTCCGGAAAACTTAGCTTACTACGAACCAAATTAAATCTTACCGTACGTAAAAAGAAAAACTAAATTTGCCACTGCATAAGAGATCGTGAAATAAAAACCGATCCGTAAAGGGCGGGGAAGTTTCATTACTCCGCATAAAACAAAATGCACCGCTAAAAAACAAAGGGCCAAGGTATTGGTCCAAAGAACAGCCTTCACTGGTTCGGAATCAGCTCCGTATAAAAGAAGAAGGACCGTAGGCAATAGTCCCAGAAAACTCATGAACCCGCCGGTTGCGATCCAAACCATTAGGATCATTCTGGACTGTCTTTCGTCAGGATGTTGGAAGACTGAGATTGCGCCTCCCACTACTAACTGGTGCAAAAAACCGTGGAATGCGTAGACCAAACTTACGCATAAAAATAGGATCGTAGGCAGGTTGAGATGGTTCAGGTCAGACAACTGGAAAACTCCGGACTTCTTATCGACTCACAAATCTTACGGAATGCCTTTCGCTTCACAACTAATTTACTGTTGACCGTCGATTGAAAAAAACGAAGATAACAGGCCGGACATGAATCAAACCCTTTGGACTCCCAGTCCCGAACTCATTCAAAACTCAAGACTTACAGAATTTCAAAATTTTGCCGAACAAAAGATCGGTAAAAAATTCCTGAATTACTCAGAGTTACATTCTTGGTCGGCTGAATTCCCTGAAAAATTCTGGGGACTCATTTGGGAATTTACCCCAGTCATTCATTCCAAAACGTACGACGAAGTCATCAAACCCGGAAAAACTTTTAGAGAAGCTCAATTCTTTCCTGGAGCAAAGCTGAACTTTGCCCAAAACTTACTTCGGAAAAAAGACGATACAATTGCCATCTTTTATAGAGGAGAAAGTGGAGCGGAGAAGAGCCTGACCTATTTTGAACTTTATAAAAAAGTAGGAGCACTCGCCGCCTATTTTAAATCGGAAGGTGTAGTACCTGGAGATAGGATTGCAGGACTCATGCCGAATGTTCCTGATACGGTTCTTGCAATGTTAGCTGCTACAAGTATCGGAGCTGTTTGGACATCTTGTTCTCCTGATTTCGGAGTTAAAGGAGTATTGGATCGATTCGGTCAGATAAAACCAAAAATCCTGATCACCACAGATCGATACGAATTTAAAGGGAAATCACTTCCGCTTGCGACAATTGTCGAAGAGATCTCTGCCCAACTTCCGGATCTGAAAAAGATCTTAGTTTCTGAATATCCCAGTTTAGGATCAAATGATGGGAAAAATATCACAAATGGATTTCCTAAGAACTCTATTCCATTAGAAGAATCTTATAAATCTTTTCTGGGAAAGGACCCTGAATTTTACCAAACATCTTTTGATCATCCTGTATATATCATGTATTCTTCCGGGACAACAGGACTTCCAAAATGTATGGTCCAAGGCTCCGGAGTTTTTCTGAACCATTGGAAAGAACTCGCGCTACATACTGATTTGAGAGAAGGAGATGGGATCTTCTATTATACCACCTGTGGGTGGATGATGTGGAACTGGCTTGTAAGTTCTCTTTCTATAGGGGCTACAGTTCATCTATTCGATGGAAATCCGTTCCATCCTGATCCAGGGGTATTATTCCGTTATGTTTCGGATCGTAAGGTGAAAGTATTCGGTGTAGGAGCAAAATATATTCTTAGCTTGGAGAAGGAAAAATACAAACCAAGCGTGGATCTATCTTCCATCAAATCGGTATTATCTACAGGATCGCCGTTGCCAGGATACGGATTCGATTATGTTTACGAATCTTGGAAGAAGGACCTAAGGCTTTCTTCTATTTCAGGGGGAACCGACCTGAACGGATGTTTTGCATTAGGAAATCCTAATTTACCTGTTCACTCCGGAGAATTACAATCTTTAGGGCTTGGAATGTCCGTCCAAATTTTTGATGATTCCGGAAAATCAGTCCAAGGACAAAAAGGGGAGTTGGTTTGTACTAAACCATTCCCATCTATGCCATTGGAATTCTGGAATGACCCGGATGGAAAAAAATACCTAAGCGCATATTTTGATACGTATTCCGATATATGGAGACATGGTGATTTTGCAGAAATTCTTCCCAATGGTGGGATGGTAGTATACGGAAGATCGGATGCCACATTAAATCCGGGTGGAGTTCGTATTGGAACTGCGGATTTATATAGTTTGCTTGAAACTATTTCTGAAATTGCAGATTCGGTAGTGATCGGTCAAGAATGGAAGGATGATGTTAGAGTGATCCTATTCCTAAAGATGGCTCCGGGTGCAGTCTTGGATCCAACATTTGAATCTAAGATCAAAATGGAAATAAAGGATAAGGTTTCTCCTCGCCATGTTCCATCTAAGATCATCCAAGTAGCGGACATTCCTTACACCCGAAACATGAAGAAGGTGGAAATTGCGGTAAAAAAAACAGTGCAAGGGGAATCTGTAACGAACCAAGATGCTTTGATCAATCCTGAATCATTAGAATATTATAAAAATATTCCGCAGTTACAAACAGATTGATCTCAATATTGAGATTTAATTTAGTCTTGTGGAACTTCTTCTTAATATTAGGTGATTAGGAATGAGTTTGATCTTCTATCTTTCTGAAAAAGAAGTTTCTATGATCAGATCCGTATTTTCCCAAAGATATTCTGTTTCAATAGGAGAAGCCAAGAATTCCGCAGAGTTTTGCGAGTCAGAATAAGAATTTTCGGATTCTTTAACGTTACGGATATAGAATGTAGCAAGTCCTGCTAATCCTAAAAGTAGAATTGCTGCAATCGCTGCTTGCCATACGAATATATTATTAGAAACTTCTTGGATTTCTGCCTTGGCGATTACTTTGCCTGCAATCCTTTTTGCAAGATCGGGATCATTAAGTAGAGATCCGATTTTTTTGTCTAGATCGGAATCGATATAAGGTTCTTTCATTTTTCTTCTCTTCCCTTTTGATTCGACGCGAATCGGGATAGCCATTCTTTTGCTCTGGAAATCCTGGACTTGACTGTTCCTTCGGAGATATCCAGTTTTTTAGCGATCGATTCCATCTTCTCGCCACCCAACCTAAGTATCATAGTTTCTTTATATGGAGAAGGCAAGAGATTAATTTGGGATTCCATCCATTTACGTTTGTCCGGATCAGGCTCGATCGCTGCAATATCTTGTTCTTTTTTCGCGGAAACCTTTATCTCAGCCTGTAGTTTCAAATAAGCTCTTCCTTCTCTATTCCATTTTCGAATGGCTCTTCTGCATTCGTTTCTGGCAGCGACATATAACCAACGATTTGCATCTTGGGGATCCAAACTAGGCCTATTCTTGAATTTAAGATAATATCTTAAATATGTATCTTGGACCAAGTCCTCAACTAAGGAAGCCATCCCAGGCATAATATGTCGGCGGATGGACTTGAGAACAGTCTCCTTACTGGATTCTATGATTCGGATTAATTCTGGTTCCGTCATTCTATCTATCTATAGTCCGCACCAAAACTTAGGTTATTAATAAGAATTTGGTCTCGGGCTTCAAGAACCTGGCCATTTATGGACAGGTTCTTACAATCTCTATCTCCCGGAGGAGGCGGACCATGGCGATGGGGCGGAAAGTCCCTTCTTTCTTTTAGCCTATTTAATCTTTCCTTATGTAGTTGGTTTAGTTTTTGTTTTTGTTCCGGATTCAGGATCGCTTCAAATTCCAGTCTTCCTTGTATATGCAGAAATCTTAATTCGAGTTGAATATCGCTGATCTCTTTTAATTTGGATTTCACCGCCACTAGGTCCACTTTAGGAGATTCTAATAGTTTACGCAAAGATTCGTGGAGAGCGGGTAATTTCTCTCCCAAAGTTCGGCTGATATTCTGTCTTTTGTCAGTTGCCGCCTTTGATTTTTCGATCTGCTCCGGGGTTAAAGAAAGTTCTTTGGAGAATCTTTCAAAATTTTTATCTTCTCTTTCTCTCGGGCCAGGACCTCCTCCCGGTATGAAGAAGTCGAACGGTTCCGGGCTGAATGGAGGAGGGGGTGGAGGCTCTGCAAATAAGAAACTCCCCGATCCTAAAACCAGTAAAATAAGAACGAATAATTTAAGTTTATTAAAATCCAAGTGATCACCTACTATTTCTGACGAATTATTTTTATTGTGTGGTACTAGTGCTAGAAGAACTTCCTGAAGAAATTGTACTACTTGTACAATTCACTTCTCCTTTTATACTTACAGAAGGACCTGAAACATTCTGCGTATTATAGCAAGTTTCCCCATCTTGTGTATAACACATACTTGTAGAAGTTGCAGAAGTACAATTGATATTATCCACCGTATAACATTGAGTGAGAGAAAGAGCTACACTTCCGCTCGAGACTGCTGTGCCGACCAGATCTAAATCCACAGTGAGATAAGAAAGAGCCTGAGAACTGGAAACACTTGTATCCACAGGAACACCACTTCCTCCCCAATAAATTTTTCCATAGTTGGAAACCACTGCAGATGTGCCTATTCCTCCTGAATAAGAAAACCCTTGGGTGGAATCGATTGATCCTTGGTTCTGGGTAGCATCGTATAAGAACTTGAGATAGAGATATTCTCCGGTCTTAAAATATAATCTGGTGATCACTGTATATAAGTTCGTAGTGCTTGTGCTTGTCGTACTGGTTGTAGTCGTACTCGTGCTGGAAGAACTATAAGGAGTTGCAGTTCCGCAACTTGCGGTCTTGTCCATGTCCAATTCCCCATCGATATTGAATGCAACCCCGTCCCCAAAAACGGTTAAACTTACTTTATCCGCATCTCGATTCTCGCAGGATAAAAAACAAAATAAGAAAAATACTAGATAGGTTTGCGGACTATGTAAGCTCAAATGGATAGAAGGATTCAAAATAAGATTCCAGGATTCTGTTTGTATATATAAGTAAACCCGGAAGAGCAAAAACGTTCCCTGATTCTTTCTAAAATTATATAGTTATCTGATCGACTGGAGTATGATAGATACTTGTTTTTTCCCTTGATCCATAAGGGCTAAGAAAATATAAAAGAATGGTGTTTCGAATATTCGGACTTCTATTTTCTTTTTTGATCCTTTCTCCTGCGTTCGCTCAAGGTATCTCAAATTCCCGCTTGGATGAGATCCAAAAAAGGGGAGAATTGAGAGTCACTGGAAACCGTAACTTCGACCCTTTCTATATCTCCGATCCAAAGGAAGGATTTCCCGGATTCGATGCGGAACTCGGAAAAAAATACGCAGAGTTCTTGGGAGTAAAATACACATTCACAAACCGTCCGGAATTTGAGGATTACGCCGAAGCAATCAAGAGCGGAGAAGCAGATATTGCATTTTCCGGTTTAAGTTCTACATTAGAAAGATCTAAAAAAGGAAGTTTCAGTTCTCCTTATTTAGTTTCTACTACTGGTGCATTGGTGAATAAGAATGCACTTCCTCCTCCTCCGGAAGGAAATATTATCTCTACCGTATATTTCAGAAGTGTAAAAGACTTGGATAGCGTAAGCGGGCTTAGCTTTTCGGTTAGAGCATTTTCTGCCAGCCATGAATATCTCTTAAGTATTTTTCCTAATTCCAGAATATTCACTTACGGTTCTATGGAAAGCGCTTGGAATTCAGTGAAAGAAGGGCAAGCAAATTGTTTTGTGGGAGATTCTCTTTATATCAAGGGTTTGCTTCTCAAACAAAGAAGTATTTTATCCAATTTCAGAGCACTCATAGAACCTGTTCAGGAAAACCATGTGAGCGCTTTACTTCCTAAGGGTGATATTTACTTCTCCCGTAACTTTGAATTTTTTCTGTCGGAACTCAAACGTACAGGAGAATTAAAAAGTTTAGAGGATAAGTATTTTAACAGAAACGACTGGGTGAAATAAAGAAACAGTCTAATCCGTATGGCGACTTTGGCAAAAAGAAAAGCCCAAAATTCTCCCGGACAGATCTATGTGGATTCCAGTTGTATCGATTGTGAAACCTGTAGGATACTGGCTGGCGATATTTTTGGAGAAGACCAAACCGGTTCCTTCGTTAAAAAACAACCTGAATCAGAATCGGAAAAATTCCAAGCCTTACAAGCATTAGTTGCCTGTCCCACAGCCTCCATTGGAACGGAAGATCGGATTGATCTTACAGAAGCAAAATTATCTTTCCCAAGACGGATCCAAGACGAGGTCTATCATTGCGGTTTTCATTCTAAGGATTCATTCGGCGCCTTCTCCTACTTAATTGTCCGAGAAGAAGGTAACGTACTTGTAGATTCTCCTAGATATATTCCGTCACTTTCTGAAAAAATAAAAAATCTGGGCGGGATTAAATATCATTTTCTAACTCATAGAGATGATGTAGCAGATCACGAAAAATTTCACCAAGACTTTGGGACAGAAAGGATTATTCATGAAGGAGATCTATCCGCAGTTCCAAATGCGGAAATAGTGATCAAAGGGAAAGAGCCGTTTTCACTTAGCGAAGATCTATTGATAATTCCCGGCCCTGGACATACAAGAGGACATTCTACTCTATTATATAAACATAAATTTCTATTTTCCGGGGATCATTTAGCATTTGATCCTAAGAAAGAGAGACTGATCGCTTTTAAAGGTGCTTGTTGGTATTCTTGGGAAGAACAAACCAAGTCCATGAGGGACTTGGAGAATTATAATTTTGAGTGGCTTCTTCCAGGCCACGGGCACCCCGCTCATACGGATCGGAAGCGTATGAGCGAGATGCTTAGGTCCTGCGTTTTATGGATGCAAACGTGTTAGAATGATTCCCTGCTTCCTAAATATTCTTCCTGGCCTGAAAATACGCTCTCAGCGTAGGCAGGAACTCCTCCCCATTTTTTAACCGCCCCCGGTCCCGCATTATAAGCGAGAAGAGCTATGCGGATATTTCCCTCATGGGTTTCCAATAAATGGTTCAGATAAGAGACTCCTAGATGGATATTTGTTTCTGGCTCCAGTAGGTCTTGTTTCTTGATATGTTTTCCTTCCCAGGATGCGATCCAAGATCCGGTCCCCGGCATGATTTGCATGAGCCCCAGTGCATTCTTCTTGGATCTTGCTTTTCTATAGAATTCAGACTCTGTTTTTATGATCCCGAGAAGTAACCCTGCCTTCTCTCCTTTTTGGCAATAAACTCCACAGGCGCTGTCATTGATCCTTTCGGATTCTTTTTCTACGGTTAAAGAGAGAAGTTCAAGCTCTGGTTCAGTAAGGCTTGGCCTTTCGGAGCGAATGTATTCTTTGATTTGAGTGGATTCTGGGAGGGAGTTCCTACCAACCGCGCTCTTTCCTATTAGGGAACCCGCGATTGGGGCTACTAGAGATTGGTAAAGTAGCGGTAACGAGGCGATGAATATGTATCTTTTTCTAACTTTAGGCTGGAGCATTCTCCTTGCCTCCTCTTATGGTGCATCGCACCATCTATGACCAGCTTTTTTGCATCGCACTACGGGCCAAGTAAAAAACCGCCCGGTTTTTGGGGTTTTGGTAAAAAAGTCAGATTTTTGGGGATGAATCTGGCCCTTAAGAAATTGAAAACGAATCAGTGAAGAAGCACCGGAAACATTTTCCATTTTGGAAATATATTTCCGAAAGCGTAGCACTTATTCTTTCACTCTAGTTTTTGCTCTTCTATAAATCTATATTTGAATTACTTGCGAGGGCTTCTCAAAAAGAAGTAGTGGGAAAGAAATTTCCAAACGGAAAATAATTCTTTCGGTGTAAATAAATCCTAAAATATAGATCGGAACGTTTAGTGGAAGTTTGGAAATAAATTTACTAATCTAAAATATGTATTTTTATTTGCGTTCGCTTCTCAAAACGATTCTCAAACCTGAATAAATATAACATTCGATTTATTTAATATAATTTTCTAAAAATAAAATTTTTGATGCAAATTTCTGTAACTGCTTCGTCATAATGATTAGAACCGGGGATTTGTTGAACAAACAAGTCTGAATAAGAAAGAAAAAACTCACTCGCGATGATCGATCCCGCGGTAGAGAAAATTTAAAGATACATTACAAAAAGCTAAATCCATATTCGTCGGATCCGTTTTCTAAAAACAAAAACTTTGAAATCGGATATTTTCTGGGGAAAAATAATGAGGGTATCTTTAGCTCTATCCGTACTATGCCTTATTGCATTTTCACAATGTACCCAAATGGGAGATCCATCTAGTGATCTCACTTGGGAGGAAAAACAGCTTCTCTGGATAACATACGGAGAAGAAATGAAAGGCGGACTACAACTTACGAAAGCAGCCGCTCAGAAATGGGGCCTTGGGATAGACGTTTATCCTGCTAAGACCAGGGTGGATAGAATGAGAAATACTATAGCATTTACTGAATCCGGTAAATGTCATGTAGAAGGTATTTCTCAGAAGAATGCAAAAGACTGCCAACTATTCTCTTCTAATCCTTTTTATCTTGCGGCTTGTTCTATCTCCGCGGCTACCAAGATAGAAAATAGTGTAATTTTTATTTTTACAGATAGAATTAAGGCGACTGCAGATGCAATGAGAATGGAAGGAAGTACAATTGATGTAAAAGAATACATCATTGCGACTGTTGCTCATGAAGTAGGGCATTGCCTTGGATTACAACATTCTCAAGATCCAAAAGATCTGATGTTTCCTATGTTAACCGGAAATGTTTTCGAACCTAGCAGAACTGAAATGCATGCTGCACAAGCATTGTATGATACTTCTTTGCCACCAGGTTCGATTGATGATTCCAGTCTTTATACGAAACAATCCGAGTTTACTTACTTAAAACAATATACCGTACCTTCGTTTGCGGTATTCGGAAATATAAATATGGAAGAGGAAGACTGATAACCCCAGAACGGTAAAACCGGTCGGTCTTCCTTGGTGCGGATCGAAGATTGCCGGGGATTAAACTCCCCGGTTTTTTTCTAATTTTTCAGCTAAGTCTACAAGCAGTCTCACGCCGTATCCGCTTGGGCCGTTTCCAATTTGGGTTCCGGATGCTTTCTTTCTCCAAGCTGTTCCTGCGATATCAATATGGGCCCAGTCAATTCCTGAATCCACAAAACGTTCCAGGTATTTTGCAGCAGAAAGGCTTCCGCCAGGGCGCCCAGCAATATTACGTAAATCTGCTATATCACTCTTTAGATCTTCGCCGTATTCTTCCCATAAAGGTAGATTCCAGGTCCTTTCATCAGAAGAGGCTGAAGCCTCATCCAGAAGACCGCGCAGTTTGTCTGAATTACTCATCACTCCAGCGGCTTCATGGCCCAAGGAAATGATGATTGCCCCAGTTAAAGTTGCGAGATCTATCATATAATCCGGTTTGTATTTTTTTCCAATATAAGAAAGAACATCTCCTAATACGAGACGGCCTTCCGCGTCAGTGTTTTGGACTTCTACAGTGAGTCCGTTATGAGCAGTGTAAACGTCTCCCGGCTTCAGAGCTGCCGCATCCGGCATATTCTCCGCCACTCCAATCGCTGCGATTACAGGAACGGAAAGTCCTAATTCTGCAATTGCACCGATCGCATGGATCACCGCAGCGGCACCGCACATATCATATTTCATTTCATGCATATCTTGCGCAGGTTTGATGCTGATCCCACCGGAATCGAATGTAAGTCCTTTTCCGATCAGTGCTAATTTCTTTTTGGATTTTGCTTTAGGTGGGTTATATTCCAAAACGATCATCTTAGGTTTTTTGTCTGAACCTTGGGAAACTGCAAGAATTCCACCCATCTTTTCTTTTTTAAGTTGGGGTTCGTCCATTACAGTGATCTTTAATCCTGCTTCTTTTGCGATCTCTTTGGAACGAGAAACAAATTCTTCCGGAGTGAAATGATTTGCTGGAAGGTGAGCGATATATCTCGCACCGTTCACATATTTACTGACTGCTCTAGATTTATCCAAACCGGCTTTCGCTGATTTTTCTGCATTAGGATCCTCTAATACAAAACTTACATTTCCGAATTTGTTTTTTTTCTCTTTAAAATCTTTGGTAAGAACATTGATTGGAAATGCGCCTAGATCGATTGAATTTGCGATCTGGTAAACTAAAGAAGAAGGAGAAAGAGTTTTGGTCAAAAATCTAGTAAGTTTGATCTCTAATCCCACTGAATCCCATTTGCGAAGTTTTTCGCCGATGTTTAAGAAGATCTGGGCTACGGATCGAATGCTTACTTTGTTGGAATTCCCCAAACCTAGATAGATAATTCTTTCAGATTCATCAGTAAAACTTTGTCCGGATTCTGCGGAGAATATCCCAGAGCGGATCTGGTCGGAAAATTTGGTCTCCAATTCTTTAGGAAGATTGTCTTTTGTAACTGGGATTACTTTATAAATATTTTTGGAAGTGTTCTTCCCTATACTAAAATTGATTTTTGACTTTTCTATCTTCATTTTTTGTCCAACGCCTTGATATCTCCGAGTATCTCATCCACGTGACCTTTCACGCTTACCTTCGGATAAACTTTCAAAATTTTCAGATCTGTTCCGATCAGGAATGTGGTTCTGAGAATTCCCATAAATTCTCTTCCCATAAACTTTTTCAACTGCCAGACTCCATAAGCCTCGCAGATACTTCCGTCTTCATCCGAGAGTAAGGTAAAATTGAGTTCTTGTTTTTCTATAAATTTCTGGTGGGACTTAACTGAATCCTTGGAGACACCTACTACGTTGTAGCCTTCTTTTTTTAGTCTCGCAAAATTATCCCTAAAATCACAGGCCTCGGTCGTACAGCCTGGGGTTTGGTCCTTTGGATAAAAATATAATACTAAACCTTTTTTTCCGGCCATATCCTTAAGAGAGACCTTTTCCCCGTCTTGGTTCAGGGTCGTAAAACTAGGGGCCTTGGACCCCACTTTTAAAGTACTCATACAAAGACAAATGATGGGGAACTCGGCTTCTATACAAGATTTTTTGTTTCGTTTCCGTTTTCAGAAGGGAAGAAGAAGGTAAAAAGCCTTGCGAAATTAGAAAATCGGCCGACAGTAAATATATGGATCCTAAAGAAAGAATGGAACTGATCCGTCAGGGAAACCAGGCCTTCAACGAAGGTGATATCCGAAAAGCCAGGGAATGTTTTCTGAAAACGGAATACAAGGACGGGCTAATTCGTTTAGGAGACCATTTCATGTTCGAGAAAAAACTCCCGATCCTCGCTTACGGTTATTATAAGAAGGCGGGATATCAGAGAAGGATAGACGAAATTTTCCAAAGAATGATATGGGCGCTTTCCCAATGGATCGGGCCTGATAAGTTCAAAAATCCCGAACCCGAAAGAAAAGCTCCGGATCCGGAAGATTTTGTGGTCCATCCGATCTTAAGACAAACCGCCTTGGACATACTCAAGAAAAACGGAATGTCTATCTAAGCGGTTTTAAGATCTTCCTTTAAAATCTTCCATAGTTTTATAAACTCCGAAAATTTTATCCGCGATCCAGTCAAAAACTGAGATCGGAAGTATCCCTTTTAATGCGTTAGAAAGATATATAGTCCAAGGTAAAAGTAATCTAGGTTTTCCTTTTTTCATCGCCTGCCAGACTTTTGAAGTTACGTATTCCGGGGAAAGTATGGGAGTGAACAACATTCCCTTAACCCCCTCGAACATTCCTGTGGAAATATACGCGGGATTCACAGTAGTTACTTTTATATGTCCGAAACCGGCTTGGATCAATTCCAATCTCAAAGAATCGCTCCATCCTGTTTCGGCCCATTTCGAAGCACAATACACACTCATTTTGGGATTAGAGACCAACCCTGCCGCAGATGAAATGTTTACAATCCTGAAATCGCCCGATTTGTCTGATAACATCTTCGGAAGTAAAAATCTAGTAATATACATTGGGCCTAACGTATTAATTGCAATCGTGGCTTCTATATCCGATTTAGGATCGTGTTCCCAGAAATACTTTCCTCTCACAATGCCTGCGTTATTTATGATTATATCGATCCCACCTAGCTTGGACTCTATCTTGGAGGTGGCCTTTCGGATTTCTTCCCGATTTGAAACATCTACAATGTCGGTGATAATATTCGTTGTTGTCGATCTTAGTTCTTTAGCGGAGTTGAGTAACGCTTTCGAATTCACATCCCAAAGAACGAGCGCAGATGCATTTTCCTGGATGGAACGTTGGGCGTAAATTTTTCCCATCCCCATTGCGGCCCCGGTGATTAAAATTCTCTTTCCCTTTACGGTTTTCATATCATTCCCTCGGAAATCGTAAGACTAAACTGCCTTAAATTACTATTCTCACAAAAAGAAATTTTCTATCTCATTTCGGAGGATTCCTGATTTTGTCTTAAGGAATCCTTCCGAAATGTTTCCTAGTAAAATTGTATACCCATTCTTTCTTTTATTGATCTCTCTGGCTCTTCCCAATTGTTTTTTTTCCGGAAACGATACGAAGAATGATCTAAATCCCCAAAAACATCCGCCGGTTGAAAGACTTTATGCTTCTACCTGGTCCCAGGATTTTTATGCGATGATGAAGTATGTCCATCTTTATGATGAGATCCATCCATTTTTGTATAATTTGGAAGGTGGTCGTAGTAATACAGGCCGAATCCTTTCCGTTTGGAAGAAGGACGAGATAGACGAAAGGATCCGTTGGCTAAGACTAATGTCTCCTAGGACATTGATCATTCCTACAATTTTTCGTTGGGAAAATGATTTCGAAAAAGTTTCCGATGTGATAGGTCTGAATGGAAATACTAAGGTTAGAGATCTTCATATCCAAAATATTCTTAAAGAGATTGATACTTACGGATACGACGGAATCGATATAGACTATGAAGGGATGACTTGCGAGAAGAAGGAAGTATTTCAGGAATTTCTAATACTTCTGCGCGACGAGCTACATAAAAAGGGTAAAATCCTGTCGGTGGCAATTCATCCTAAGACCGTTGCAGAAAAACCTTCCGTCTATCCTTGTAAAGGTTTGAAATCTCCTATCCAAGTGGATTTTTACGAAGCCTATAGAGGGCAATTAACTCATGATTATGAGTTTTTGGGGAAGGTCGCAGATAAGGTCAAAATTATGGCCTATGAATTACATCCTCGTAAACAAGGTTTTCCAGGACCTGGACCTCAGGCACCGGATTGGTGGATTGATAAAATTTTAGAATATGCTGTCGCTCGTATTCCTAACGAAAAGTTATATATGGCAATTCCGACTTATGGATACGATTGGGCATTACATTGCCAAGCTGAAACAAAATCAGTCTATTATTCCAGGGCGAAATGGATCCGAGACAAAATGGCTCCCAGAAAAGAAGAGCCTACAGACGTATTAGAAATATTTAAAACACAACCTAAGGCGGCGGATTGGACTTATCTTAGGCCTTACTTATACAGACACCAAGGTCATGTCTATTCGGATCCTTCTCTCTGGTATAGAATGGGTGGCTGCGACCGTGTGGCATTCTATATGAACAGAAGTGCTTTCGAGAAGAAAATGAAAATACTGGACAAGTATAAGATCCGTGGATTTTCTTTCTGGCAATTAATAGAAGATAACGATCCTGAGATCAATAAATATCTGGAAGAAAAATTAGGCCCTGAACTTTCGGAAGTACATTAAGATTCTTTCATGATACTTCCGGAGATGATCAATTTCTGGATCTCGCTTGTTCCTCCGCCTATCTCTCCTAATCGAGTATCTCTGTAGAGGCGAGAAACTTTATACTCGTCCATATAACCTGCGCCTCCATGGATCTGGACCGCGAGATTTGTAACTTCTCTCGCTGCAGTAGTTGCAAATAATTTACATGCGGCACATTTTCCGGAAAGACTCATGCTCGGCTTTCCTTCCGATTCTATTTTTTCCATTTCCCAAGCGGTATTATAAGTAAGCCATTTTGCTGCTTCGTATTTGGAATAAATTTCTGCGAGCATGAACGCAACACCCTGATGTTGGTAAATGGATTTGCCGAAACTTTTGCGGGAAGCAGAGAAAGATTTAGATTCATCTAAACAAGCTTTCATAACTCCCAAGGAATAGGCGGCTAAAGAAAGTCTTTCTGCATTAAAGGTTTGCATTGTTTGTCTGAAACCTTTTCCTAATTTGCCTAAGATATTTTCTTCCGGGACTTCTACGTCTTCGAAAAATAATGCTCCGGTAGGGGATGCTTTTAACCCCATCTTGTCCATGGCGGCTGATCTGGAGATACCTTTGGATTTCAGATCTACTATAAAATGAGTGAGTCCTTTTTCTTTTCCAGACTCATCTTGGGTCCTTGCAAGTACCAAACAATAGTCTGCATTGGGTGCATTCGTTATAAAAGTTTTTTGACCAGAGAGAAGATAACGGTCTCTTCCTGATTTTTTAGCAAGAGAAGAAAGTCCTGAAACGTCGGAGCCTCCATCAGGCTCCGTAACTCCTAAGGAGCCGATTGTTTTGCCGGAGATAATATCGGGCAGATATTTTTTCTTTTGTTCAGGGGTTCCGAAATGTTTGATAGGAAGTCCGAATAGACCTGCAGAAGCCCCGGCACTGAAAAAAGTAGAACCGCAAAATTCTGAAATGATCTCCATCGCCAAAGTGCTCAAGAAAACTCCTGCACCTTGCCCGCCGAATTCTTCTTCATGCAGAAGACCTAGGTAGCCTGCTTCTCCCAGTTTTAAATAATGGGATCTGGGAAGTTCCTTCGTTTTATCCGCTTCTTCTGCAAAAGGATGGATCTCCTTTTTGCAAAAATTACGAAATGATTCTGTGAACTCTTGTTCATCTGAACTTAGGCTAAAATCCATTTATGATCCCTCGGATCTTGCTAAACTCGAAGAAACATAAGCAAAGGCAAGTAGAATTCCCTGCATCCGAATATTGTTTGTTAGGATTGCAAACTAAATACGGATTTTAGTTAAAGTAATATATTCTAAAAACTTAAAATACTATTTTCCTTTGAAAACCGCGGTCCTTTTTTCGAGTAAGGAGCGGATGCCTTCTTGTCCGTCTTCTGACTTTAAGCAGTCTGTCACCAACGGTACTAGGTCATCAATTGCTTCCAGATCTCCGACTTCGATTGCCTTTCTTGCGTTTGCTAAAACTGCATCAACTGCCTTAGGAGCCTGGGCGCAAATTTTTTCAGCAAGTTCTATTGCTCTTGTGATTAATTCTTTTTTAGGCAAAACTTCTTGCACGATCCCTATTCTATATGCTTCCGAAGCATCGAAAGTATCTCCTGTTAGGATATATTTCATTGCATTTCCCCAGCCGGAAGTTCTTACAAATCGTATTGTTGCTCCCCCGAAAGGTAAGATCCCTCTTTGTACTTCCATTTGAGCGAATACGGTTTTTTCTGCTGCGAGTGCAATGTCGGATGCTAACATCAATTCAATTCCTAAAGTTAGGCAAAATCCATGGACAGCAGTGATCAAAGGTTTTTTACGAACTCTTCCTGTTCCTCCCGTATCCCAAGGATTGATATTTCCTTTTTGGAAAAAATTTCTGCCTTGTTCGATGATTGATTTAGCAACGTCTTCCAATTCTAAGCCGAAAGTGAAATGAAGCCCGTTTGCATAAAGAACTGCACATCTGGAACTAGGATCATCTTCATAAACAGTAAGAGCATCGCTTAACTCCATGATCATTTGTGTATTCATCGCGTTTCTGGCATCAGGACGATTGAGTGCGATACAAAACACAGGACCTTTCTTTTCGATTTGAATATAAGTATACGATTTCATAAAATCCTCCGAGACAGGTAGACCATATAGTCTACTTTTTGGATCCTATGTCTTTTGTTTTTCTAAATTGGATGTCAAACTTTTATACTTTTTACAAAGAACTGATTTCGTTTCCCAACTAAAATAGAAGTCCTTCAGAAGGTTGACAACCTGCAAGGATAGTAGATAAAGCCTTGGATGCCTAATCTTCCGATTTTATTCCCGGAACAAGTTTCTCAATCTCCGGTTTTCTGGATTTTAGTTTCATTTGCGATTTTCGGAACGTATCTCGGGGCCTTATTATGTATAGGGCAGAATATTTTAGAAAGAAAAACCGCTCTTAACCGTTTGCTTTCTTTATTGTTCGTAGCCTTGGGTTTACTCCAAGGCACTTGTTTATTTTACGTATTCGGACTTTCTTCTTCTTATCCTTGGATTGTACTTCTTCATATTCCTGTTTTGGGCTCCATAGGTCCGATTCTATATGGCATTCATAAGATCATTCAAAATTCAGAATTCGAAAAATCAACATTGGGTTTAAGTCCTAAACATTCCATTTTGCCTGGGATCATTTGGATTTTATATTTTTTAAGTTTTATACCGGATACGGATAGAATACGAGAAGGTATTAGCACATTCTCCATAACAAGAAGTGCATTCGATCTGGCTTTTCTGGTCCCATTGCTCGTACTCGCAGCCTATATCGCCGGATTATTAAGAGGGAGCAGAATATTATTTAAACCGAATGTTTTGAAGGAAGAATGGACTGCAAGAGTTCTTCTATATATCATTCTTGCGACAATCGCAAACCATTCCGTAGGTGCGTTTTTCCTAATGGATAAGAATCCACTCTTTCTGTTGGTAAGTGCTTCTATGATGGGATTGAGTCTTTGTGTTTCTTATTTGATTGGTAGAAGATATCCTGCTTATTTCCAAAACCTGCAAGAGGTCGCAAGAGTTACCTTCCAAAAATACTCACGTTCCTTACTTCAAGGAATGGATCTAACAACGCTTAGGGAAAATTTACTAAAAGTGATGGAAGTCGAAAAACTATATAAAGACGAGGACTTGAGTTTGGCAAGTTTAGCAGATGAGTTAGGACTTTCTTCTCACCAACTTTCAGAATTAATTAACCAGGAAATGGGCAAAAATTTCTCAGCATTCGTGAATGAATATAGGATACGGGAGGCCTGCGAATTACTTACCAAAAACAAAGATTCTTCTATCCTGGATATCGCATATGAGGTGGGATTTAGGAGCAAAACCTCCTTCCATAGGGCGTTTCAGAAAGAAGTTGGAGTTCCTCCATCCGAATATAGGGAGAAAAATCCTTAAGTAACGGTCCCATCCTATCAATTGAAACCGATTCCGCAGTTTCGGTTTATAGAATGGAACGACGGATCTGAAATCCTGGATATAATTCCTTCCATCAGTTACATCGGAGTGGATATGAGTTCCTTAGCCCTTGAGCGAAAAAATATTTCGGATAGATTTACCGAAAAAGAAAAAACAAAACGTATCATCAAATGGATCCGCCGTTCGGATTCTAAGCTCAGAAAACGTTTCTCTTTTTTACAATATCAAAATGCGATTGGATTCGGGATCACAATGGGTTCCGCTTTCGGAATGATCCTACTCGGAAGTTTGTATGTAATGGATATAATTCCATTCTGGGCTTGTATTATTGGGAATGGGATCTTCGCTTCTTTTCTTCATGAGATGGAACATGACCTGATCCATAGTATTTATTTTAAAGAAAATCCAAAGGTGCAGAACTTTCTATTCTGGATGGTCTGGTTATTTCGTGCGAATACAGTTAATCCTTGGTTTAGGAAAGAAATCCATCTTCTTCATCATAAACTTTCCGGAAACATAGAAGATATAGAAGAAAGATTTATCAGCAACGGAATGCCTTGGGGAATCAGACGTATACTCGTAATGATAGATCCGATCATGGCAGTTGTTCTGCAAGGGCCTAAGATCAGAAAAGATGCAATACGTTATCTTGCGAAAATAAAAGCTAAGCCGATCAAGGGGCCTTATCGTTTAGCGTATCTTCTTCTTTGGTATTCATTCTTGATTTGGGGAATGATTTCTTTGATCAATTGGTCATTGGGAAGTCCTATACAAGAAACTGGAACTACAGCCTATATTCATAATTTCTTAAATACTGCTGCGGTAGTCTATTTGATCCCTTGCTGGCTTAGACAATCCGCTATACAGATAGTATCTTCTAATATGCATTATTACGGAGATGTGAAGAGTTTATACCAACAGACCCAAGTGTTGGATTCTTGGTGGATATTACCTTTACATTTGTTCTGCTTTAATTTTGGAGCCACACATGGTATACATCATTTTGTGGTAACACAGCCTTTCTATCTACGACAAGCAGTCGCACCTAAAGTAAAACCATTCTTAAAAAAATATGGAATTCGTTTTAACGACTTTGAAAGTATGACAAGGGCGAATCGTTACCAAAAAGAAGAAATGGATGGTATTGCGATTCCGGCCTAGTACTTTAAAGTCGGAAATGGCATGCAAAATTTAAAAGAATCTGAAAGACCCCAAGGTCAATTCATTCGATCCTTAGACCAAGCGGAGGCAAATTTCTGGTTATATGACCGTGCCTCCTCTATGAACTTCTGCGTAATGGCAGAAGGAGAGGGTTCTTTCTCTGAAGAAAGTTTACGCAAAGCTCTCGACATTATCCAAAACAAACATGCGTTAGCTAAGGTTCAGATCTTAAAACAAGTAGGACAAGATTCTCATTTATACTTTGCAACCTCGGACAAAAAAATCCCGATCCAAAAAGATTTCTATTCTCCCGATTGGAAATCCAAATTAGCCAAGGAAACCATTCGGCTTTTCGAATTAGGAGAGTCTCCTTTAATCAGGACTATATTTTATACATCCGGGAATTCTAAATTTGCGATAGGTGTTATCTTTCATCATAGTATTGGAGACGGAAGATCAGGATGCAGATTTCTTTTAGATGTACTCAGAGCGAGTACAGGAGAAGCTGACGATATCGAAGAAGATTCGGAATATTCTTCTCTAATGGAATTATATCCAGCAGAAGAATTGTATAAAGGAGGGCCTAAACCGGAAAAACCCCTTACCATTCCTCAGTTCTCTCGTAAAAAAGAAGAACAAGATCCGGAGATCATCAGTTTTTATTTGGAAGAGGAAGATGTAAATTCTCTCTTAAAAACTTCTAAACAAAAAAAGATCTCTTTTCATGGGATCTTAGGCGCTTCTCAAGTAACTGCACTTGCTGATTTTTTTGATAAAGGGCAAGAAGGAGTATTATATCTTTCTACTCCAGCGGATCTAAGGCCTCATTTAAGTCATCCTGTACCTGATTCTGCATTGGGACTTTATATTTCTCTATTCACTACTCCTGTAAATATCAGAGATCCTTTCGATATAAAAGCAAAAGCGATCATGAATGATGTAAGAGCTCGTATAGGAAAAAGGGAAGGCAGAGCATTTTATGAACTACTTCCTCCTTCGGAACAATTTTTGGAAAAAGAAGACGGACTAAAACTTTTCCAATTATTGATGAGTCGAAATCCTCAATCCAGTTTGTTGAGCAATGTAGGGATTATTCCTGTTTTGGCATCGGATGAAATAAAAGTAAAAGAACTTTCTTTTACGGTCCATCCTGCTTTAACCCAAACAATCTTTACGACTGTGACAACTTACGAGAATAGAATGGCAATCAATATAAACTATGATAAGAATCGCTGGAAAGAAGCGGATATTTCTCAGTTTGCATATTCTTTTCGAAAGAATATACTTTCAAATTCTTGAGAATTATAAGATTCTAATATATTTTGGGATCAAAAAGGAAGGATCCTTTTTCTATTAATAAAAACTCTTCTGCCCAGAATCCAGCCCCAGATAAGCATCCCGCAACCTAAGTAAGAGATCAGGTTCGGGATCAAAAGAATTTCCACTTCTGCAAGAACCGGAACTTGCATGGTCAGACCTGCGAGCATTATGATTGTATGGATTTCTGCAACTCTTGATTTCTTTTCATCTAGATATTTGCCCAATCCACCTCCACTAATAAACGCTAAAACTCCGAAGATAGCTCCAATTCTTCCTATATATGCGGAGAAGTATTCAAAATCCTGAATATCAGGAAATTGGAATAGAATGATAAACGGACGAGAGAAAAGAAAACCTAAGGAAACAATCCCTAAATATCTATGAAGCCTAAGCTTGTTTTTGGGAGAAAGTTCCAAGCTGGAAACTTAAGCGGGATCACCGCTGCCTACAGGGATAGGTTCATTTTCGGGAAGTAAACTTAAGCCACCGGTTTCCAATTCCGGTTCGGAAATTGTATCGATCTGGACTGGCTGAGATTTTTTAGAAAGTTTAAAATAATAATACAGAGGAACAGAGAATAGGGTAAATCCGAAACCCCAAAGAGCTTCCGCACTTTTATTGTAGAGTAATGTTGCGATAATTAGAATATTAGAAAGTATGTATAGGTAAGTAGAATAGGGATAACCTGGGATCTTAAATTCATTCTTTAAATGTCTTTTTTCGAAAATAACAGGCGTATAAGCTGTGATCGTTGCGAGTAGTAGGGTGGAGCAAGTGATCAGATATAAAAGCGATTCAATCTCTTTCACAAAACAAAAAAGACAAGCATACAGAAACTGAAAGATCAAAGATTTATAAGGACTATGATATTTAGAATGTAATTTTGCCATGCTTGGAAAAAAGAAACCGTCTCTCGCCATCGCAAAATAGATCCTGGAACCACCGATGATATAAGCGGAAATCCCTCCCAGGAATACCCAGCAAATAAACGCAGTGATCAAAATATTCACACCTTTTCCGAACAAAAACCCGGAAGCGGTTACTCCAATCTTCTCATCTCCCGCTAAAAATTGGATAGGAGCGGAGCTTAAATATAGAAAATTGATCAGAACATAAAGAAAAGTGACTAGAATACAGGAAACAATCACTGCCTTATAAATATTCTTTTCGGGATCTTTGACTTCTTCCGCAACGTAGGTGATCATATTCCAGCCCAAATAAGAAAAAGTGACTGGGATTGCTCCTGCAAGAAGAAGATTCCATCCATTCAGGTCGGAAGGGATTAACGAAAAAGATTCAAAATTCTGAATATTATAATTTCCTATAGTAAAGCCTAAGGTCACAAATGCGACTAAACCTAAAATTTTGAAAGTAGTGAAGAAGTTCTGGATTCGAGATGCAAATCCTATCCCGAAAAAGTTCACAATCGTAAAAAATAAGATCGTGGAAATCCCTATGATCTGGGCCACTCCTAAAGAAAATGTGATCCCTAAAAATTTGGACTCTAAGAAATAAATGTCCCAACTTGGATTGAACAAGGTTAAAAATGATTTAGAGAATGCGATCGCAGAAAGGGAGATCGACGCTGAGAAGTTCACCGATAAAGAAAGCCATCCGCTGGAAAAAGCAACAATAGGAGAGTAGGCCTCCTTTAAATAAACGTAATCTCCTCCTGCATACGGAAAGATACTTGCCGATTTCGCATAACTCATCGCACCTGCGATCGCCAAGAACCCACCTAAGATCCAACAAAGAAGCGTCCAGTTAGGATTGGCAGTCTGAGTCAGTATATAACCCGTAGTGATAAAAACTCCCGGTCCCACCATAGAGCTGAACATAAGAGAAATGGAATCGTAAAGATTAAGAGAACGGCGAAGTTTCATTTCGAGTTTTGGTCAAGATAGCCCCTTTACTTTCACTCACAAGACATTTTCAAGACCGCGTAAATCACTCAATGTAGGAGGTCCTACGAATGATTTGGGCGGCTCTCGCTTTGCGGGATCGGGCTACTACGGGTTTTTGAGCGACCCGTAGAGAACGAAAAACCCGTAGGGTTGCTGAATGTAATGAAGCAAAATCCTTATCGGACACCATTGCTTAAATTGGCACGAAATACATTCGCGTTCATCCAAGCATCGCGACCCGTGAGAACTCGAGGGGGCCGCCCCAATAAATTTCCTAAGGAAATTAAATGCAAAGTATGTTGGAGTTCCTACAGGGGTAAGAAGATCGCCCCCACCCGGGTTCGGGTGGAGGGGAGTGGCCCGTGGGAAGCGTGTCTGCCTCTGCCTTTATCACATTCCGTCGTTTTTTCAATCAGCATCCACGTTTTACGCGGAATTTTGATTCCGGGGCTCTCTAATTTAATCTGAATTTTAGTATCCTCAGGAATTATATTAAGATATTATAATAAACTAAATCTATGTCCCCAAGGCTTCCGAAATGGTAAAATCCCTTTGAATTCAGGTTTAGATTATGTCACATTAAAATCTTCAATTTCAAAATTTAGAAAAAATAGATTTGTAAAATTTCTATAAAAACAGTTTGACTGGCCGGGTCGATTTTGTATTTTGGTCTTCTGGCCGTTTTCCGGTCGGCAACCGAAATTTTCGGAGAGAACGGCATTTGCCCTTCGAACTGCAAAATTTAGGGAAGTAAAAGTTCTTTAACAACAAATATAACTGCGAATGAGAAATTAAAATTTTTTATTAGCTGAGATTAGGTCGTGGTGATGAGTTCGCCATGATATTAATAATCTCGAACACTAAGAAAACAAATTAGAGCTACTCTCATTCTACAATAATATATCGAAAGATGCAGCCCTTTCTAACGGCATTCCAAAGAAACTTTTGGAAGTTAGAGGGCTTGGCGTAGTTTAC
>NZ_RQEY01000010.1:300000-460372 GCF_004770105.1 Leptospira andrefontaineae
AGGAGCTACATTATTACCGGACGCATTTAAAGAAGGTGCCAGAGCAAGAGTGGACGGAGTTTGGAAAAACGGAGTCCTGGTTGCCGATAAGGTAGAAGCAAAATGTGCATCCAAATACGAAGCAGGTTATAAAGAAGAAGAACAATGAATGATTTAGGCGCAGTTTGTCTCATCTCCTCCTTCTCCATCCTATTATTTTCCATTATCCAAACAAGTTACGGAATTTTTAAAAACGATTCGAGAGCTTTAGAATTAGGCCGTTACACATTGATGGCCAATTTTGCGGTCGTCCTTCTGGCATTCATTGTGTTGGTTGTCCAACTCATGAGAACGGATCTATCCAACTATTATGTTGCGATGCATTCCAGTGAACATCTTCCTTTATTCTATAAGATGACTTCTGTTTGGTCGGGGTCTTCCGGTTCACTTCTGTTCTGGAATTTGCTGCTATCCGGATTCACATTCGTTGTTCTTTGGCAAACAAAAGATCTGCTAAACGAAAGAATTCCAGTAATGCATCTTTCCTTGGCGGTGATCACCTGTTTCTTCTCCTTTTTGGCAATCTTCTTTCCTGACGCACAACCATTCCGTGAATTCCAACCTGCCGCAGTCGCCGGTAGAGGATTAAATCCGCTCTTACAACACTGGGCGATGATCATTCATCCACCGATCTTATATATAGGTTATGTGAGTTTCGCGATCCCATTCGCGATCGCTTCTTCGGCTTTGATCACTGGCCAATTATCAGAGAACTGGTTTAGATTCGTAAGAAGATGGAGCATCTTCTCTTGGTTCTTCTTAGGAACCGGAATACTCTTAGGTTCCAAATGGGCTTACGAAGAATTGGGATGGGGCGGTTATTGGGCTTGGGATCCGGTAGAAAACGCAAGTTTGATGCCTTGGCTTTTATCCACAGCATTCTTACATTCAATGATCATCCAAGAAAGAAGAGGAATGTTAAAGTTTTGGAATATGCTTCTGATCATCTTAGCATTCCATTTCTGTTTACTCGGGACCTGGATCACTCGAAGCGGAGTTTTAGAAGGACCACACTCTTTTTCTAAATCCAGCATCGGAACCCCATTTATAGTTTTTATCGGTGTAAGCTTCCTATTTTATCTTGGGATCTTAATATACAGAAAAGATAAACTTAAACCGGAGAGAAACTTAGAAGCAATCACTTCCAAAGAAGGAAGTTTCTTGTTAAACAATTTCCTTTTGGTGATAGCAACACTTTCTATCTTATTAGGAGTATTTTCTCCTTTATTATCCGGTGTAGAATATAAGGCTCCTTGGTTCAATTCCTGGGGAGTTCCTGCAGGAATCCTACTCATTCTACTCATGGGCGCCGCTCCATTACTCGCATGGAGAAAAGGTGCGGACCAAATCTTTTTTACTACATTATTAAAACCTCTGATCGCTGGATTTATTGGAGCTGGGATCTATATCCTATATTACAGAAGTAATTTCTCCATTAGTGATTATAGTTTAGGCGATGTAGTGGGAGAAGTTTATAGCGTCCTAACAGTAGGGCTCGGGATCTTCACAATAGCCGGGATCGCACAAGAATATCATAATGGGATCCAAGCGAGAAGGTCCGCTATCCATGGAGAGAATTATTTCCAAGCCGGATTCAGAATGCTTCTGAAAAATAAAAGAAGATACGGCGGATACTTAGTCCACCTTTCTATGGTAATATTATTTATCGGTCTTGCCGGAAATGCATTCAAACAAAACACTTCCGTTAAGTTTTTCTATTTCTTGAGATTTTCGCCTACGAACGAGCTTATTTATACAAGCGATGATACTGCGATTTTAGGAGATTATACGATAGGTGCGACCACTCTTAAGATCAAACCGATTGTAAACGGAGACGCAGAAGCAGGAGTCAATCATAGAAACGTAATCGTTTCTCACGAGGCAACATTCGAAGTCAAAAAACAACTGAAAAGTTTTGATACGATGGTGACCGAAAGAAGATATTATCCGCAAATCTCACATTTGAGCGGCGACTTCGAGACTCATATCCCTACTAGTGAGCCTTCTATCTCCTCTACCCCAAAAGAAGATCTTTATATTCAGTTAGGAGCAATAGAACACGCAGATCTTTCGGATGAAAATCCGGATCTCCCTGGGATGTTTTTAGACTTCTTCTTCACAAGGGATCCGGCAATCAAGGCGGCGAAATATCTGAAATTCCCGAACCAGATCGTAGCGAATTTAGAAGTCTGGGTCAACCCAATGGTGAAATTCATATGGGCAGGATCTTTGATGTTCTTCTTATCCGGACTATTGATCCTATTACCTATAGGAGAAGATAAAAAATGAAAGTTTTGACCTCTTCTAATGTATATAAGAAAATTCTAATTTCTCTTTTTGGGTTCTTCATTTGGATCGGTACGGCAAATGCTGATTCTACATTCACAAATCTGACCGATCAGGAACAGATCCGCACATTTCATAATGTAACTGAAAGGATACGTTGTATTTGTATCCCTTCTATCGCGATCAAAAGTTGTTCTTTCAATAATTGTACTGTTTCTGCAAAACTAAAACTTTTCATAGAGAATAGGATTAGAGCCGGAGAATCTGCTGATGTGATCGTGGATAAAATGATCCACGGTTTTGGCCAAGATGTTGTCTCGGATCCTATTATTGCTAAGTTTATCGAAACTGGGAACCAAGGGATGGCACAAGGAGTCATCATGGGTTTTGGTCCGGATATTTTGGCCAAACCGGATTCTTCTTGGATCGATTTTAGTATCGCCGCGGCTGCTGCGTTCGGGATACTTCTCATCTATTTATATCTAAAAAGAAGGACTGCACCTAAAGCTGCAATCGCAACAGAATCGGAAAACCATTCCTCTTTCGATAAATACATCTCCGAAATAGAGGAGAAACAGAAATAATGGATTTTTTATTAATTTTCTTTTATATAGTTTTAGTCGCTATCGTTGCGGCGCCATTCGTTTACGTGAGTATGTTCGCAAAACATATCCCGTATGAAACGGATCCTAAAAGTTCCGAGTTATTTGATAGAAGGGACGTTCTTCTGGATAACCTGAAAGATCTGAAAATTGAATTCGATACTGGTAAATTGACCGAAACAGAATTCAAATCCATCTCTTCCGGCTTAGTAAAAGAATTAGAAGAGCAGGACAAAAGGATCAGCCAAGACGCTGTCATAACTTCCAAAGCGGAAACTTCCACCAAACCTCAACTCGGCGGAAAGTTCTGTCATAACTGTGGATTTAAGATAGAAATTTTCGGAGCGAAATTCTGCCCGGAATGCGGAACAAAACTCCAGGCCTGAACTGATTATTAAGAGTGTCTTTTTTTAAGTTCTTCGACTATGTCGGAAAGAGAAAGCCCTCTTTCCACAAGAAGAACCTGTAAATGAAAGAGTAAGTCCGCGGATTCGTGAGTGAGTTCTTTTTTGTCCGCGTTTTTTGCTGCGATAATTACTTCTCCAGCTTCTTCCCCTACTTTCTTAAGGATACGATCCACGCCGCCTCGGAAGAGGTCCGCAGTGTAGGATTTTTCGGGAAGTTCTTCTTTTCTTTTTTTAAGGATTTGCTCTAACTGAAGCAGGAAGTCCATCATTACCACCGGAGATACTTCGACTATCCGGACCTGTTCTTGACGGTAAACAAAAAATTCCGTATTTCTGCGTTTCCTTAAAAACGAAACGGATAAAAAAAGGTCGAAGAGATGAGACCAATGCTCCCTTTTCCAAAAATCCGAACTGTCCTAATCTTGATCTGCCTCGCACTCGCATCAGAAATAAGTGCCGAGGTCTGGGAGACTTCCGTAGAGACCGCCTTTAATAAGGCGAAAAAGGAAGGGAAACCCATCTTTATAGATGTATATGCAGATTGGTGTGGTTATTGTAAAACCCTCAAAAAGGAAATTTATCCTAAAAAAGAGGTGAAACAAGAATTGTCCAAGTTCGTACTTCTTTCTCTGGATGGGGACAGGTTTCCTAACTTAAAGAAAAAGTACGATGTTACCGGTTATCCTACACTTCTATTCTTAGATAAGAACGGAAGTCTCACAGAAAAGATCGCTGGAATGCCGGATCATAAAATGGTGATTAAAACCTTAAGATCGGCATATTCAAAAAGAGACAAAGAAATTATCCTACTTACTGACCTGGGAAAAGATCCTGAAAATAATCTTCTTCTTTTAAAAGTGGGAGAATACTACTTCGAAGCCAAAGAATACAAAAAGGCAGCGGACTACTTCTATAAATCATTTGCATCAGAAGATCCAAGAATGCCGGAAAACAAACACAAAGCATTATTCAATCTGGGACTTAGTTTTACAGAATTAAAAAATTGGGAGAAAGCAATTAAAACGTTTTCTTTATATTTGGATAAGTTCCCAACGGGACATTCCAAAGCGGCTTTGTATTATAGAGGGGGAGCTTATTCTTCTCTCGGGCAAAAAACAGAAGCGAAAGAAGATCTGAAAAAAGCCCTGGAACTCAGCTCTGATCCGGAAGAAAAGAAAGAGATCCAGGACTTATTAAATCGGCTATAGTCGCTTCGCTCCTGAAACCCGCGAGGCGGATTACAGTCGACTAAACCGATTGTTTACCGATAGAGAAGTATTTGAATCCTTCTTTTTTCATATGATCCGGACGATATTGGTTTCTACCGTCAAAGATCACATGACCTTTCATTAATTTTTTAATTCTGGAAAAATCAGGCTCTCTGAATTCTCTCCATTCGGTAAGAAGAAGAAGAGCATCCGCACCTTCTAACGCATCATATGCATCTTTAGCATATTCTATCTTGTCTTTGAAATAGTATTCGGAAGTTTCTTTAGAGACAGGATCGAATGCTTTGATCTTAGCGCCTTCTTCATGCAATTTTAATAATAAAGGAATAGAAGGTGCTTCTCTCATATCGTCCGTGCCCGGCTTGAATGCAAGTCCCCAAACTGCGAGAGTTTTTCCTTTAATCTGACCTTTTCCGAAAAAGTTTTCTATCTTAGTGTATAAACGGACCTTTTGGTCTTCGTTCACTCTTTCCACTTCTCTAATGATACGAAGAGAAGAAGAAAAATTTTCAGAAGTGCGGATCAATGCACGAACGTCTTTAGGAAAACAAGATCCACCATAACCGATACCTGCGTATAAGAATTGGCGACCGATCCTGGAATCGGTTCCCATACCTTTTCTTACATCTTCGTAATCAGCACCCACGGTTTCGCATAAGTTCGCGATCTCGTTTGCAAATGAGATCTTAGTAGCTAAGAATGCGTTACACGCATATTTAGTTAACTCTGCAGAAACAGTTCCCATTTTGATGATAGGATTTCCATTCAATACGAATGGAGCATAAAGTTGAGCAACAAGCTCTCCAGCTCTTTCGCTGTCTGCCCCAATCACAACTCTTTCAGGTTTCATGAAGTCGTCGATTGCGGCGCCTTCTTTCAGGAACTCCGGATTGGATACAACATCGAACTCGTGTTTGGTGTTTTTAGAGATAATTTCTTTTACTTTAGCGGCAGTCCCCACAGGAACAGTGGATTTATCCACGATCACTTTGTAACCGTTGATTGATTTTCCAATCTGCTCTGCCACTGCAAACACTGCGCTTAGATCCGCAGATCCATCATCAGACGTTGGAGTTCCAACAGCGATAAAAATGATTTCTGATCCTTCTACACCTTCTTGGATAGAAGTGCTGAAACCCAGTCGGTTCTCCTTATGGTTGCTTAAAACCAATTCGGATAGACCAGGTTCATAAATAGGTATGATTCCTTTTTTCAAGTCCTCTATTTTTTTAGAGTCCTTATCCACGCAAATCACATGATTTCCATATTCCGCGAAGCAAGCTCCGGCTACAAGGCCCACATACCCGCTTCCAATTACGCAAACTTTCATACGAAAACCAGAATCCTTTCAAAGAGGAGGCTGGGAAGGAATTTATCCGGAAAAATCCCCTTTTTTCCCCTCAACTTTGACCGGTATCCAAGCGGCACCTTCAAATTTGGGAACATCCAATCTTTCCAGCTCGAATTGTAAAACCCCATCCTTCCAAAGATAGGAACCTTCTGCGTGACTTTCACCGGAATGTAATGCGATCCCTAAGGAGTATTTTCCTGGAGAAAGATTCATCGGAAAACGAAAATCAATCTGAACAGGCTCCTTTACCTTTAGATTTTTTTGGCGGCCGCCTATATGGAATGTATTCGTTCCAAAAACTCGTATTCCTCTATGATCATCTATATGAAAACCCACGGTTAGATCTTCTAAGGGGGAACGAAATGATGCGGCTACTCTTAATAAAACTTCAGCACCCACAGGTAGGATAGAAGGGTTAGATTTACCCGCATATTGTATCTCTACGTCTAAAGATTCTACCAAAGAATCCTTATCTTGGATCTTCGTATTTCCATCCAAAGAAGAAGATGCAATAATCTGCATATATTCTCTAAAGCCGTCTATCGGATCTCCATCGAATACCAATTTTCCTTTTTCTAAAACGATAAGTCTAGTGCAGACAGATTTTAAAAGTTCTAGATCATGACTTACGATCAAAGTTAAAGTTCCTTCTTCTGAAAACTTGCGGAACCGGTTTAAACTTTTCTGTTGGAAGCTCGCGTCTCCTACGGCCAATGCCTCATCTACGATCAAGATATCAGGTCGTTTTGCAGTCGCGAGTGCAAATCCTAATCTCATTGTCATTCCGGAAGAATAATTCTTTAAAGGGCTTTTGCGGAATTCGGACAAACCGGAAAAACGAAAAATTTCTTCCGAGGATTTAATTAGCTCTTCCGGATCTAATCCCCAAACCAATCCGTTATAGTATAAATTTTCCTCTCCGGAAAGTTCCGGATTAAAACCGACACCCAATTCTAAGATAGAACGAACTGTCCCCTTCTTCTCTAACCTTCCGGAATCCACTTTGGAAACTCCAGTAAGCAATTTAAGTAAGGTGGATTTTCCGGCACCGTTACGGCCGATGATACCGATTACCTCTCCCTTCTCCGCAGAAAAAGAAACTCCATCGAGCGCCTTGTATTTTACATCCAAGCCAAAATAACCGAAGGTCATCGCACTCAAGAGTCTGTTCCAAGGTTTACTATAACCTTGGTAGGTCTTGGAAATATTCTCTATCCTGATCAAAGGTGATCCAACACTATCTGATTTAATTTAGTACGACTTAACAGAAAGATCCCCAGGAAAATCCCGAGAAAAGGAAGAAAGTCCAAAATCCCAGCCTGAGAATCGTATCCAACGAGCAACGAAGATCTAAAAACCTCTAAAGGGAAGAAGAACGGATTAAATACATTCAATTTTCCTAAAGTTCCCTTGGATTCATAAAGAATAGGAAGTCCCCAGAACAAAAACTGGGTCAATAATCTTACCAAAGGAGAAATATCTCTAAGAATAATATTCACTCGAGCCAAATAACTTTGGAGACAGGCCAGAAATAATCCGGTACAGAACATGGATAAAAAAGAAAGAGGTAAACTCCAAATCCCAAGCTTACCGGCCCAGGCCAGAAAAATAAAGATCGGAATAGAAGTCACAAGCCAATGTAGCAAAAATTGCACAAATGGGATCCAAAGAAAAATTTCAGGACCGAGAGGAGATCTTTTAATCAACTGTCTATTATCAGTTAGAATACCTGTACCTCTGATCAGATATTCTTGAAGAGGGATCCAGAACAAAAGCCCACTAAGAACATTAGAAAAATATTCTATGGAATTTTCTCCCTGAGACCTGATCCCAATAAAATAAAAAACAATCGTATAAATTAAGATAAGACTTACGTTTTGTAGGAACATCCAGGTTAGACCCAACGCGGAACCTGCGTATTGCAATGCATAATCCCTTCTTACAAGAACCGATAAAATTCTGAGATTACGCAAAAACACGAAAGAGGTCACTCTATAACCTGGGATTGGGATTTAAGATGAGAAATGTATCAGTTCTCTTCTAGTCGAGTAGATTGTTTGCAGGAAAAGATCCCGTCAATTCCAAAAATCCAATGGTCCAAGAGCTCGACGTCCAAATTGCCGAGTAGGTCCTTTAGGTGAAAGTAAACTTCCCAATCTTCTTGGCTGGGATAACAGATCATACCTGGATGATTATGAGCCAGTATCGCTTGAGATGCCTCGTCATTCAGTATGATCCGGACCAGGTCTCTCGGAAGAACTCCCACTTCTTCCAAACTACCTTTGGAAACTGTCTCCACTCTTAAAAGATCCCCTGCTGGAGAGATGGTAGCTAAAACAAAACATTCTCTTTTTAAAGGGGAGAATAAACCCTGTAGATAAGAAGAAAGTGTGGTCGGGTTATAACCCGCCATTCGGATGGATTTATATTTGAGTCTTTTAGCAAGTTCTAAGGCAGCGAGTAAGATACTGATTTTTACCTTACCTAAACCGTTGATATGAAAATTTCTAGGAATATTGGATGAGAGAAGTCCTCCCAACCCTTTGGACTTTTTTAGAATATCTCGGCTGAGATCTTCGACAGGAAGGCCCCTGCTCCCTTTGCCCAAAAGAACGGCAATCAGTTCCCAGTCTTCCAGATTCTCCGCATCATGAATGATACGGCTTCTAGGATCCGGGCCTGAGCCCCAGCGCTCAGCCAAGTTTAAATTTTTCTCAGGTTCTTCTTGCTCAGCTCGGAAAGTGTTTCAGAGAACCAATTTCCGTCCTGGACCAAGTCCCCTTGGAAAGATTCTTCCAAATAATCCGCGAAGGTCTTAGAGTTCGGTTCAGAAGAACGAACTTTTTCCCTCCAATCGAATCCCGCTCCAGCGAGACCTTTACGGCTTCTCTCGTAAGCACCTGAATCTTGTAGAGATCGAATCATCATAACTTTTCTCTCCCTCGCCTAATTAGTTAGACGACATAAATTGAATTTATTACACCAATAATCTACTAAACGGTTATTTATATACTATACGAATTTATAGTTACCGTCAAGCGTTTACCGTGTTTTTTTAGAGAAATTTCCGAATATCTGCCCGGCACTTTCTCAATCACAAGATCCATTCTACACTTGCCCCGGACAAATACTGAGCTCAGCCGGGTTTCAATTTGGAAAAAAATCGCTCTATCTACTAAAAATCACACCCGCCTCTCACTGAGTTTGACCCGTCTCGGGAATGAGGTTCCTATATTTAGTCGTCCTTCTTCTTCCCAGCACATTTGTATTTGGATTCGATCAAAACATACCTACGGAGGTTTGGTTCCGTCCTTGGTGGAAAGGAGGAGAGATATCCTTTTTTGGAATTTATGAAAAAGAAGAAGTCCCGCAATCCGGAATTTCTCTCCAGCTACCATTCTCATTCGGCTCTAAAGAAGAATTTAGGATCTCCTATGTACGAAGCAGTCGAAACAAAGAAGGTAAATTTTTCGAAACAGTTTCCTTAGGTTATCAACTAGAGTTAACTCATAATTTCGGTGTCCGATTTAGATTCGGAGCAGAAGGTTCGGAACCTTCTTCTTATTTTACCTCAATTGGAATCTATGGTTCCAAGCTAAGTTGGGACTTTTTTGGAAGAAAGAATCAGGAAGAAAATTCACTCGGGATCTTACTCAACTCATCTCAGGATTCTGAATTCAGGATCGGTTTAGGTTTTGAAAGGATCCGAACGAACACTTTGGACCTTGAAGATAGAATTTCAATCGCGGTTTATGGGAACTGGGAAGGATTTTTAGGTCAGGTAGAAGGATTCGAATCGGCGAGCGGTCCAATCGGATTTGTAGGGCTCGGATATTCTTCATTTTCTAAAAAAGAAGAAGGACCTAAATCTTCAACTCCTGCCCAAGCACCTGTCATAAGAACAAATATATATCCTTCTCTCGAAGTAGAAGAACTTTTGAGATCAGGTTTTTCGCTACAAGAAGCCATTTCCATTTCTTCTCTTTCCAAAGGTCCTGCAGAAAAATTTGAGAATTATCTAGATTCAATTCCGGAGCTCAAAAGAAGAAAAATCAGAGGATTGATCCGCACCAAAAGGGGATTCTAAATGAAAAGATCCCTTTTTCTAGTATTCTTTTTTTCGAATATTCTATCCGCCGATACCTTACTTTCTCCTTTTTCTACAGGAGTTTCCTTTTCAGGATATGATTCCAGATATTATACGAAAAGACAAGAAACCGTTTGGTTTCGAGGAGAAGTTTGTTTCAAAAATTTTGTTTTGATCCTTCCCGACACGGAATGTCCCAAACACAAAGTATTTTTTGAAAAAAGAGGAGAAACCTATTTTGGTTCTTATCTATTCGAGAATAAGAATTTTTATATTTCCTACGGGAATCGATTCAGACCTCTAAATCATTTTTTCTTTTTAAGAGAGAAATTCGATTTTTCTTCGTTCTGGTTTTTAGAACAGCCAACTGTGAGAACAGGATTTTTAGGATTAAAATTCGGGGGAAGTATATTAGGAACTTATTATGCAGAGGATTCTGCGAATAAACAGCCAGGTTTCTTCTTCAAACCGTACAAAAATTTTCTGGAATTAGCCTATTCTCCCCAAACAAAAGAAGGATTTTTACTTTTAGAATTCCCTTCTTCGGAAGAGAGAAAATCTGAAAAGAGACCGTATTGGTTTAGGACTGAAATTTTCGGGACTAAAAGAGATTTCCAGGGAATTGTATCCGCTTCTTGGGCAGATAGAGAGAAAGACAAAAGAATATTCGTTTCCGGATTCAGAGGAAGATCGGGGCAATTATTCCAGATTTCAGAAAGAACGGACCCGGAGGAAAAAGCGGAATTATTCAGATTCGTTTGGGAACCAGGACCATATAGAAGATTACAATTCGCAGAATCGAGTCGATATTCTTCCGATGGAAAAGAGATCTACTCTGCCCAATCTGTTTTAGGCAGGATGGAAATTTTAGAATTCCCTTGGTTTGCAATTTTAGCCCAAGGAAGAGCCTATTCTTTTTCGGATCATTCTTCTTGGATTTTTGGAAAAGGTCTATATATATCTTATCAAAAAAAATTCTGGAGATGGGAATTAGGACAAGAGTGGAGAAAGAATGGTGATAAACTGACTGAAGCAAGTTTGCAAATTTCTATAGGTAAGAATTGGAAAATTTACTCTAGCCTCATTTATGCGGAAGAGAAAAATTTATATCCGGCTTTCGCAGAGGAATCCATTACTCCGGAAGAAACGGGTTTGGTTGTAACGGATAAATCCTTTTATTCGTTTCTGCGGATCTTTCATCCTTACTTCGCAATTCATATTCGCCACACAAGGGAAAAGGAAGGTAGAGGCGACGGTTTAAGTATGAGATTTCAGGTATATATTCCTCTTTTCGATTGAAATATCTCAAACCGCAGCGCAAATGAAAAAGCGGCCTTTCAACCGCTTCTACTTTATAAAAACCTAAAGTTTGAGAAAAACTTTCAGTCCAGTTTGACTCTCAGTTCTTGCAGAATATGGATCAGGAAAGTCAAAATCCCTGAGAAGATATAAAGACAGATCAGTCCATACACAAGCCAAGGCCAACGAGCGAATCCTACAAAGAACAAAGCGATCAAAGCAGCTCCAAGCATCAAACCAGCGCGTAAAGGGCTCAGCTTGGAACGAATCGCTACCTGAGGTTTTCCATAACGTATATTAGAAACCATTAAAAATGCAATTAGGATAAACAAAGGAATCCCTAACCAATGAGGAAGAGTATGATCTTTTCCTAAAAAGATCGGGAGAAATCCGATAGTAATTCCTGCAATCGGAGAAGGTAATCCTGTAAAAGAAGAAGGATCATGAGCTACATTAAATCTTGCTAATCTGTATGCGGCACAGGCAGGGAAGATAGCTGCGATCAGCATTCCAATAGGGAAAAGATCTTCTTTTCCGAAAACGTCGATCTTATATTCACTCAAAACCATATTATAAAAAAGGAATCCAGGTGCGATACCGAAGGCGGTAAGATCTGCAAGACTGTCCAAGTCAGCGCCTAACTCGCTAGTTGCATCCAATGCTCTTGCAGTCATTCCATCCAATCCATCGCAGATCGCCGCGAGTAAGATGAAAAATCCGGAGAGTATATAGGATTGAGGTCCGTTACCTGTTGCCTCGGATGCGATCAGTATGGAAACAAATCCCATACTTAAGTTCCCGAGAGTGATCATATTTGGAATCCAATGTAGCCTGCGATTCATATATAGGTCTCCTGCCTTACCGGACTTACAGTAAAGTCCAAACTCTTAGAATATCCCTGTTTAAATAGATAATAACCGAGGGCAGCAACCATCGCGCCGTTATCCGTGCAGTAGATCTTTTTTTGGGGAGAGAAAAATTCCAGGGAATTTTTTTCCGCGAATTGGGATAATCTGTTACGAAGTGTAGAATTCGCCAAGACCCCTCCTCCCGCTACGATCCTTTTAATTCCTGTAATCGAAACCGCACGTTTTAGGTTTCTTTCCACAAGCTCGAATGCCGTCTTCTGGAAATGATAACATACTGCCTGAACGGATAGATCCGGTTGTTTTGCGATCAAATGGGCAACAGCAGTTTTTAAACCTGAAAAAGAAAACGCAACACGATCCTGTTCCAGATTCCTAAGCAAAGGAGGTAAAAGATCTTTCTCCTTCGGCCCAGGAACATATTTAGATGCTTCCTTTTCGATTGGAGGTCCACCCGGATACGGTAGGGATAATAGGCCCGCAACCTTATCGAATGCTTCGCCCAAAGCATCGTCCATCGTATCTCCTACCACTTCCATTTTACCGAAATGAGGGATTTTATAGATTGCAGAGTTCCCACCTGAAAGAAGTAAACCTAATACAGGAAAGACCGGCTCCACCTCTTCTAAATGTAATACTGCAAAATGAGCCTGTAAATGACAAAGTGGAACAATAGGTGTCCCATACACGGCATGAATGGATCTTGCAAGTTGTGCCCCGATCATGAGTGAACCTGTCAAACCGGGAGATCTAGTCACAGCCACATAGTCCAGATCGCCAAGTTGCAGTTTAGATTCTTCTAAAACTTCAGAGAGAAGAGGATTGATCTTTTCTAAATGAGCTCGGGAAGCAATCTCCGGAACAATTCCTCTAAAAGGTTTATGCAGATCTATCTGGCTAAAAATTTTTAGGGAAAGTAATTCTTTCCCATCTTTTACTATAGCTAGACTGGTTTCGTCGCAGCTAGTCTCTATTCCAAGACCGATCATGGTCAAGATTTGGAAGAAAGTAGATCCACTGCTTTTTTCAACTGAGGATCCAATTCCAAATCGGTCATACTTCTGTCTTTTTCCGGTTGGGTTTTATTTTTATAAACTGCCCTAGCAACATCCGAACTAAGTTTGATCCCTTGGTCTTTAAGAGCCTTTTCGAAATTTAAAAAGTTCTGTTCATTATACTCGGGATATTTTGCAGCAAGTTGATCTAGTAGTTTTTTCTCACTAATCTTTCTGAGATAAAAACGATCATCTTCATTCGGTTCTATTCCTTTTACAACCACATCCGGTTGGATACCTTTTCCATGAAGTGATTTACCGGAAGGAGTATAATACTTTTGAACTGTAAGTTTTACCGCCATTCCGAAAGAAAGTGGATAAACGATCTGCACGGAACCTTTTCCAAAAGAAGTAACTCCTAGGATTTTTCCTCTTTTGTGATCCTGGATCGCCCCGGCAAAAATTTCAGAAGCGGAAGCAGAACCTTCATTTATAAGAACAACTAAAGGTATAGAAGTATATTTGTCTCCTTTGCCTGTTGACTTGGAAACGTCTGCGAGTTCTCCACCTCTTCCTCTCACCGAAACTATATCCAAACCTTCCGGAAGAAAAATATCGGATAATGCAACGGATAAAGGTAATAATCCACCGGGATTCATTCTTAAATCTACGATCAGACCTTCCGATTTTTTATCTGCGAGTAACTTGAGATGTTTTTTAAATTCTTCTAATGTGTTCTCTCCCATGAACTGGTTCAAGCGGAGATATCCCACTTTTTCTTTTTCGAAAAAATAGGAACGAACATATCTTATTTTAATGTTTTCTCGAACTAATGTGAACTGCAAAGGTTCTTTGATATTTTTTCGTTCTACCTTGATACTTACGGAACTTCCAGGTTTTCCACGCATTAGTTTGATCCCTTCTGCGTAGCCCAAGTTTGCCGTACTTTTGCCGTCGATCTCAATGATCCTGTCTTGAGGAAGTATCCCAGCTTTCATTGCAGGAGTATCTTCAATGGGGGAAACAACTACAATGGCTCCATCCGTATAGGCCACTTCCATTCCGACCCCACCGAAAGATCCACGAGTCTCTTCCCGCATTTGTCTATATTCTTCTTCTTCCAAGAAAGAAGAATGAGGATCTCCCAGAGATCCTAACATTCCTTTGATCGCACCTAAGAATACTTTTTCTTCGTCTACGGTTTCTACATAACCGTTTTGCATAAGTCCGAAAACTTCATGAAATAATTGCAGATATTTTTCAGCAGTTTCCGAAACCGCTTTTGCATGGACCGGACGAAATACAAGTGTAGTAAATAGGATCAGAACTAAACTGACCCAGGCAAATCTTTCCTTATTCTTCATTTTTGCCGACCAATGCGAAGTAAGTCTTCGGATATTTGATACGAATTTGCTCCATTACGGAATCCTTATCTAGTTGGTATCTTTCACAGGCGGCTTCCAAAATTCCGGAATCCTTTCGAATGGTTTGTTCTGAAGCGTAATTCAATCTTTCCGCAAGGCGGGCCTCAGTCAGATATTCAAGGACTAGTTTTAAATCCTTGTCTCCGATCTCTTTTTTTCGGGAGGCGCAATCGAATAATAAAAGTAACAGGAAGAAGGCCGCGAAAACGCGGAAAAAGGAAAGATAGTTCACTCTTTCAAAATCTTTCCTCTCTCAAGGGCTAATGTCAACTCCGAAATCCGGAGCGTTTATCAATAGGAACGGTAAAGACCGATCAACTTTCCTACGATGGTTACTTTTTTACTACGGATTGGTTTGTATTTTGGATTTCTAGCTTCCAAACGAATATGATCCGCTTCTTTAAAATACACCTTCAAAGTTGCTTCGTCTTCGATCAATGCAACTACGATCTCTCCATTTCGAGCGATATCCTTTTTCTGGATAATAGCCACGTCTCCATCATTGATACCAGCTTCTATCATGGAATCCCCCTGCACTTTCAGAGCAAAAGTAATCCCTTTAGAGGCCATCTCTTCCGGAACTGGGATATATGCTTCTATATTTTCTTCGGCAAGGATGGGGAGTCCGGCGGCCACTCTACCTAAGAGAGGGATACTTGGAGTGGGAACTGGTAAACTTTCGAATGGACTTTGGCGGGTAAGCTCTATGGCTCTGGATTGGTTCTTGGAGGTCTTGAGATATCCTTTTTTCTCAATGGCTTTTAGGTGATCGTAAGCACCCTTTGCTGTAATCCCGAACTCATCTCCAATCTCTCTGATCGTTGGCGGAAAGCCTCTTTCTTTGATCACATTCGTAATAAACTGTAAAACAGCGAGTTGCTTTTCCGTTAGATCTTTCATGCTTAACAAGTTATTAGTGAATAAATGTTGCGCAAGTACTTTTTTGGTGATATTATTTTTAAATAAAAAGCGGGGTCAAAAGGAAGATGAATAAAAAACAATTGAATCACTCAGAGACTAATAGTAGTCTAAAAATAGACTACTTTATGAAGAAGATCAATTTAAGTGAGGCAAAGGCCCATTTAGGGCGTTATTTAAAAGCAGCAAGTTCTGGCGAAAGAATCGTCATATCTGAACGAAATCGTCCCATCGTGGAACTCGTAGCCATCTCTATGCCCAAGACTAAAAAGCTCAAACCTGGGCTATTGGCCGGTAAATTCACTGTGCCGGATAATTTTAATTCCCCGCTTATAGAATTCGAATCCGATTTTTACGGGGAATAGTCGCTTCGCTCCTGAAACCTAAATAACCATCTATAGATAACCTAAATTTCGGAACCGACTATAACTTGCGAACAATCCTATTAGATACGCAGATCATTCTTTGGTTTTTATTGGAGGATCCGAAACTTCCCACTGTGATTAAGGAACTATGTAAGGAAGAAGATACCAGACTTCTATTTCATCAAGTCTCCCTATGGGAAATCCAGATTAAATACGATTTAGGAAAGCTGCCTTTGCCCGAACCGCCAGGGAATTTTTTAGTAACAGCTTGTATTCAATCCGGTTTGGAAAAAGCAAGTATGCAGGACGAAGCAATCTTCTTCTTAACTAGGCTCCCGAATATACACAGAGATCCATTTGATAGACTACTTCTTTCCCACGCAATGATCAACGGCTGGGAATTCGCTACTTCCGATGAAATCGTCCAAAAATATCCGGTTAGAATATTAGAAAATATTAAAACTTAAGGAATTCGCTCTTTAGGACAAAGGAACCCTTGGAGACAACTTCTGAGCCGTCAGGAAGTCCGCCTAAGATGATAATATCATCTTCTATTGTGTCCCCTACTACAACATTTACCGCTTCGAAACTACCTTCTCCACGGGGAACAAATACGAAAAATTTTCCTTCTATCTCATGGACTGCCTCTAGAGGGATCATCTTACGTTTTCCTCCCCCAGTGCTGACCACAAGACCGGCAACTTTTGCAGTAACAGTTTGGCCAGGCTTTAGTTTATTTCCTTTATTGGAGACCATGATCCTGAGTTTTGCGGTACGTTTTACGTTATCTAAAACCGTTCCTACATAACCTACTTTTCCTTGGATCTGGACACTGCTATGTTCGTCTCCTAGAGGAAAGATAGTAGCCTGTGCACCTTCCCTCACTCCACCTAGATCTTTTTCATACACGTCGAGTAAGACCCAAAGATGACTTAGATTAGCAATCGTGAATAATTCTTCGTTACGAGTTACTTGTTGTCCAAGGATCGCTTTTCTTTCGGTGACTTCCCCGTTGATAGGGCTTCGGAGAATAAGGTTAGAAGAAACATAGATCCCTCTTTCAATCCCTTCGATCTCGGAAGGAGTCAGACCGTAATTGTCCAACTTGATACGAGTGGTTTCCACTTCTGTTCTTGCAGTTTTGTACTGCATCGTTGCGAACTCGTATTCTTTTGCCGAAGTAACTTTCATTTCAAAAAGTTCCTTCGCACGATCCGCCTGCATCTTTAATGCGTCCAAAGATGCTCTTGCTTTTACATAGGCCGCTTCCACTTCTCCCAATTGGATGGAAGATAAAATTGCTAACGGGGATCCTTGGCTAACTCGATCTCCTTCTTTAACCAAAACTTTTTTTATCCTGGCTTCGACCTGAGAGCCTACCTTTGCCATACTTTCCGGATCGTAGGTGATCCTACCGGGTAATGCAAGTTCTTCGAATTGAGAGACTTCTTTTAAACCAACATACGTGAGAGGATGTCTTCTTAATACATCTTCCGGAACTATGAATACGTTTTTGTTTTCTTCAGTGATCTTTTTTTCAGGCTTCTTTTTGGAGAAGTATTTGAATCCAAAAAATGCGATCGTGATACCCAAGACTAAAACGATCAGAACTTTATATTTTTGGAATAATAGTTTCATTGTTATTCTCCCTGCGTCCTGTTTGCAGAAGAAATTTCCGCGATTTTTCCGGTTGCAGCCTTATAGTTTTCTACCGCATTAAAATATAAATATAGTAGGTCGTAATATTCTCTTAGGATGGTGAGGTAGTTTTTTTCTGCTTGGAGGAAGGTTACTTGATCGGAGGCGCCGCGGACATATGCAATTCTGGACTTCTCTTCCAATTGTTTGTTCTTTTGAAGAAGGTTAATCCTTTCGTATTTGGTTAAGAGTTCTTCTCTCGCCAAGAGTTCTTTTTTTGCGGCTTCTATCTCAGCGATTATTTCTCTCTTTTTTGCATCCAAGGCCAATTCGAATTTTCTATATTCTTCTTTTGCGGAATATACTTTTCCTTGGCCTCTATCGTTCAAAGGAATTGGAATGGAAGCGAATACTCCTCCATAATTTTCCCCACCTTTGACTCTCCATTCTCCACCTAACTGCAACCAGCCGTAAGACTCCCTTCTTTGCAGTTCTATATTCATCTTCTTCTCTTGGAGCCTTTGTTCCAAGGCAGTAAGATCAGGACGTTCTATAGAAGGAAAATCCTCTTTTAGATGAAGTCCCATTTCTTCCAAAGGTCTGAACTTCATGGAGTCCACTTTGAATGCAAATACACCTTCTTCTTCGGATAGGCCGGAAAGGATCCGTAAATCCTTTTCGATTACCTGCCTGCGAACGATCGCATCACGGTAGAATTTTTCTACCTGTATCCGTTCTAGCTCGAGACGTTCGAATTCTAAAGGAGAGATGTCCCCCTTCTGCACCCTAAACTTTGTTAGTTCCAAAAGGTCGCTATAGTTTTCGTAGAATTCTTTGTTTGTATCTACTAGAAGTGTAAGAAATACGAATGCCCAATAATTTTGGCGAAGTCTCATTCTGAAAATTCGATCGAAATTTCGGAAGTCTTGGATAGAAGCTTCGAATGATTTTTTAGCGACTCTAGTTCTAAGAGGAACAACTCCGTATACGTCCACTTCTTGGTACATACCCGGAGCAGTTTCCGGACTTCCACCTTGGGAATTAGGAGTTCCACCGATGAACTGTTGTTGGAACTGAATGACCGGATTTCGATATAAGGAAGCAGTGATTACCCTTCCTCTTTCGATCCCCATATTTTGTTTTTCGGATAAATACAGAGGGTTGTTTGAAATCGCATATTCGGTTAATCGATCCACATCCCAGTCTATGACCTTGCCGCTAGTCGAACTAACACTTGTCGATGTATTGGTTACCGGAGTTGTTTGGTTAGGTTTAGTAACCGTGTTTCCCTTTTTATCTTCGATAGCCGTTTCGAAAGGAATGGTTTCCGGAAATACAAGTGTCCCAAAAGGAAATAAGAAGGAAGAAGCTGCAAAAATAGAAAGAAGGATCCAACTTCTGTTCTTATTATAGGAAGTTCTATCGAGTATATCTTGTTCGTGTCCCGATTGGAAGTCTTGCATCCTCTTTCCTTATGACTATTTCAATATCAAGCCCTGGTACCGCAAGTCCGTTTGCCTTTTTAGAAGATTTCATTTTAGAAAAGCCGGAATAAGTACCATTTCCCGTCCTGTTTTATGAAATATGGGTTGATCAGTTCCCTTTCTAGTTTCTGGTTCTCTTTAAATTTGAGTTTTAACTCGCAAGCATTCTTGCTCTCGTAATAAAAATCGACCTCGATCCCTCCGGAAGAGAGAAATAGATCTCGGACTGTCCTGACATCTTTTGAGTTCTTCTGTTTTTCTAATAGATCTCGATCGAAGAAGTATATGCGAAAATAATTATCTGCAGTGGAAAGCTCTTGGATAAGTTGTTCTCTGGTCCAATTCCCTTTTACGTCCAGATAGATCCCATCTTTTTTGGATACTAGCTCTGGCAAAAAATTCAGATCTCTTGAGATCGTTCCTGAAACAAGACGTTGTACCAATTTCAGGATCTCTTCCGTGTCCTTGGAATGTTCTCCGGTATGTCCCGCTAAAAAAACTTTTCCTTGAGTGATAACTGGAGGAATTTCAGGACTTCGCTTAGCAGAAAGAGGAGATTCCACCTTCGTAACGCAAGAAACTTGTAATAATATTAGAAGTAATAATCCTCTGAACAAAACGGATCCGCAAAATGATAGATGGAACATGTTTAGGACCCCTGATCAAACTGAAGGTTCCCTTTAGCCTTGGGATTTCAGCGCCTTTTTTAAAAGTTCTTCTAAGTCTCTTCCGTAGAGTACCGAGAGTCTGGACGGATTATCCGCCAAAAATCTGCGAGCGCCTTCTGTGAAGTCCGCGTCTCCTATGATAAACGCCTTGTCCAAAGCCATATCTTTTACCTGGCCCAAGGTATCTCTCAAGAATATGTCAGAAATTTTAGCGTCCTTCCATTTTCTGAATTTAAAAAGTGCACGGGTTTCTTTATCAGTTTTATTCAGACCTTGGAAATTGACTCCGTCCCCTTCTTTGTTTGGGATCTCTCTACTCACCGTATAATTCAGAGCGAGAACCACTTTCACGCATAGGTTTTTGAAATCCACACCCTTCAAGGACCTATAATGATCCATGGCGCTGATCCCTATCTTATTCACATCGATTACGATCTTATTACCTTCTTCGTCTATAATACCTTTGATATGGAAGGACTTAGAAGATTTTAAACCTGAGATCTCATAATAACGTTCTACTGGAAATAGTTCTGTGAATAATTTTCCGAGTTCTTGCTCAGGAAGAAATCCGCTCTTGGAAACTTTTCCGAGTTCTAATCTTTTAGTTTCAACCTGGTATTTATAATTTGCAAGTTCAATGATACGATCGTCGTCTACTCTCTCGGATTCCGCCTCGATCAGATATTCGCTGGCATCTTCTAATCTTCCCATATGAACTGCGATGAGTGAGAAGTGGAAATCGGAGTCTATCATCTCTTGTTTCCATCCGTTATTTCTCGCAATCTCCATACAAAGCCTTGCGTGTTTTAGAGCTTCGTTCCAATTCCCTTTGAGTATGAATTCCAACATGATGAATTGGAATAATGTGTAACGAACATATTCGTCTGTGACAACATCTACCACAGAGTTTGCTACACGGATCGCCTCATCATGTTCTCCTGCTCTTGATAAAGAAACAGCGTATAAAAAACCACCTACGGAAGAAGTCGGATCTTCTTCGAATGCTTTTTGGAAATACGATTTCGGATCGCCTTTCCTTAAGATCCCTGCAACCACACCTTTTCCTAAGAGTAATGCAGGCATTTTGATCTTCTCATCCGGAATCCTGGAAAGGAACTTATCTGCGATCCCAAATTCTTTTTGCCCGATTGCCATAAAACCGATTCGGATACAAGCTTCTAGATTATCCGGGTCCACTGAAAGAGTATCCGAGTAATGGAATACCGCTTCTTCATATAGATCTTGTTGGTAATATATATCCGCGAGACGATTGGAAACTGCTACTTCTGAAATTTCCTTATCGAAGCTTCCGATCTTTTTGATCTTATCTAAATGTTTTGCTTCGTTATTATAATCGCCCTCCATAGCGTAAATTTTCGCCATGATAAAATGAGCCCGAGTGTTAGATGGATTGGAATCTAGAATATCTCGGATGAGGATACGAGAGTCGACGTAATTTCCCATAGCCGCCAAAGCTAGAGCTTTCTCAAATGAATCCTTTTTGGATTGAATGAGAAAAGAACCTGCCGCGACGATCAGGATGATTCCAGCTGCTACGAGAATTACAAAGATCATTTTTCGGAATTTCTGCTATTAACTAAATAAATGTTGGATAAAATCAAACGTTTTCAATATCCTGCTCCCGATGGGAAGAATCACTTACCTGAGGTTTGCATTTTCCCTTTTTCTCCGGGACTGGATCACCAGTGTATTGCACGTCGTATTCTCGACGTTTTTCGCCTACGGATTTATATTCGGATTTTTCTCCCTTCGTACGGAAAAAAGACCCACGGACATTTCTAGTATCGATCTATTTTTGAATTCTCCGTACTTGGTTTTATCTCTTTGTGCCCTTGCTTTAATTTTTATGAGCATTGTCCGGGTGATGACTCGTTCCGGGGATAACGGGATTATGATGGCTGTAGGCGGGAATAGACTGGGGGTCGTGCTCCTACAAACCGTAGAACTTTGGATCATCCACGGGATCGGGTTCTTATTGTCTTTAATTTTAAGTGTTTTTATCCCGATCGGAAAGTCAGAATTGGTCTCTCCTCTGGACTATCTCTCTGGTTTGGGTGCAGAAGCCATTCTAATCGGCGGAGTCAGTGCACTTATAGCCTATTTGTACACCTTGGTTGACCCATATAGGTCGATCCGGAGGGGAAAATGATCCTAAGGATTAATAATCTCTCCAGACATTACGGCTCCACCAAAGCAGTGAACGGGATCTCGTTCGATATCAACCAATCCGACTATGTCGCGATCGTAGGACCTTCCGGTTCCGGAAAAACCACACTTCTTTCCATGATCACCGGTATGCTGTCCAGCAGCGCCGGAGAAATTTACTTCGACACCTTAAAACTTTCCTCCATGAGCAAAGCGGAACTAGCTAGATTCAGAGCGAAAAACATAGGACTAATCTTCCAATTTTCGGAACTAGTTTCTCATCTAAGTGTAGAAGAGAATATTCTTCTTCCTGCATTATTAGTTGGAAAATTCGATGAACAAGAATATAGAGAAAAATGTGAATATCTGATCTCCAGTTTGAATCTTCATACAATACGAAACCAACTTCCAAGCAGTCTTTCCGGTGGACAGATCCAGATGGCTGCGATCGCAAGAGCACTCATCAACGAACCTGAAATGCTTCTTGCCGACGAACCTTCCGGTGACTTGGATCCAGAAAACAGTGAATTAGTACGTAAACTTCTCTCCGATTTTAATTCCAGAGGACTCACGATCTTACTCGTGACCCACGATATGAATCTTGCATTCGATGCAAAGACGATCTACGAAATGAGAGAAGGAAGTTTTACCAGAGTCGTTAAATGAGTTCTATCATAGGCGTGGATATCGGCGCCCAAAGTATAAAAGCCTGTATTACTGATCCGTCCGGCAAAATTTTCTCTCAATCCGATCGAAAGACCGGACCGGAGATGGATTCTAAACTTTTTTTATCTTCTCTGGAAGAACAGATCTCCGAATTGATCTCAGGTTCCACGGATCAAATAAAAGGTATTGGGCTTGGAAGTCCAGGACCAATAGATAAAGAAAATGGAATATTGATCTCTTCTGCAAATCTTCCCTTATTAAAAAATGTTCCTCTAGTAGATTTCCTAAAGAAGAAGTTTAACGTTCCTGTGTATTACGATAATGATGCAAACTGTGCAGCATTAGGAGAGTATTGGTTTGGAGAAGGTAAAACTTCTTCCAATCTGATCGTTCTTACGTTGGGGACCGGACTAGGCGGAGGATGGGTTTTCCAAGGAAAACTGTTCGATGGTTATCTTGGCAACTCTATGGAAGTAGGACATACTACGATCCATCCAGGCGGGGCCCTTTGCGGATGCGGACAAAGAGGATGTGCGGAAGCTTATTTTAGTGCGAGTGGATTCTCTTCTAGATTTTTTGAAAAAACAGGCTCAAAACTTTCAGATGTGGAAACTCTATTCGATCTGGCTTCTCAAGATCATAAGGAAGCAAATGAGATCTTAGAAGAAGGGATCGAAAGTTTAGCGCAACTCATTCGTAATCTAATCCATCTACTCAATCCTGAGCATATTGTATTATCCGGAGGAATAGCTAAGTCCTATCCCTTTTTCGGAAAACGACTTGAAAACAGGGTGAGAGAAATCATATTTCCCATATTCAAAGAATACGTAAAGATACTTCCAGGTAAATCAGTCACTGGTGCACTGGGAGCAGCAAGTTTATGTTTGGATAATAAAACATGACAGATTCCTGTATATTTTGCAAACTTATCAACAAAGAGATCCCGGCTAAGATCATCTTCGAGGATGAGAATCTATTAGCTTTTCATGATATTGCCCCCCAGGCTCCCACTCATGTTCTGGTCATTCCTAAAAAACATATCGTAGACATAGACAAAACCAATGCAGAGGACAAGGCTCTTTTGGGAGAAATTTTATATAGAGCTACTGAAATCGCAAGATCTCTCGGACTCAATAAAGAAGGTTTCCGTATTGTGAATAATATGGGACTACTCGGCGGCCAAACAGTATTCCATCTACATTTCCATATACTTGGTGGAAGACAAATGAAATGGCCTCCTGGCTGATCGATCTGTAACGAGGATCTATTTTGAAAAAATTATTACTCGGTATCGGGATCAGTGTTCTATCTCTGAGTTTTTTATTTTGGAATCTGGACCTTTCCGGTTTCTCTTCTATATTAGAAAGATGGAAACCGATCTTCTTAGTTCCGTTTTTTGTAGCGATTCTTTGGGGATTATATCTATTCTCTTGGAGATGGTATTTACTCTTAAATAAAAAAGTACCTTTCAAGACCGCACTTCTTTCTGCTTATATCGGAGTTGGAGCAAATCAATTCCTACCTGCAAGAGGAGGAGATATTTTCCGTCTTTATCTTTGTAAAAAAGGAGACAATATAGGTTACGGAAGTTTGGTCAGTGGGATCTTTTTAGAAAAGGTCCTGGACTTCTCCTTTATATTCTGCGCAGGACTTGGTGCCCTTTTTATTTTAGGAGTCAACGGGTCCGAAACCAAAATACTATTTCCGCTTTTGGGAATTTTCGGGATCTTCTCCACTCTTGTAATCGTTCGTTTATTCCATAAACGTCTCATCTCCTTAGGAGAATTCCTATTTTCCAAAATAGGAAAAAAAGAATTTTTCTCGGAAAAATTAGCTCCACAGATCTCAGAGCTTGGAAGTTTTTTAACTTTTCGTAATGTTTTTAGTTACGGGGTTTTGACGGCTGGCACATGGCTTTTAGGTTATGCGATCCATTACACTCTTCTTCAATATTTAGTTGGGATCCATTTAAGCCCTTTAGAAACAGTATTTATCATGTTTTGCGGAGCAGTAGGAGTAATGGTTCCATCTGCACCGTCTGGAGCAGGAGTATATCATGCTTCTATTACATCCGGATTTGTATTATTAGGCAGAGAAAGTTCGGAAGGTCTAGTATATGCAACCACAGTTCATTTAGGACAGATGGTTGCACTCGGGATCTTAACTGCTATACTTTATGTGTATTGGTCTTTTACTGAAAAAGAAAAAGCCAGATAAAGCCTAACCGTTTTTCTTGAACGATTATGGAGATTCCGGTTTTGAGATTTTTTCCAAATTCTCGCAACCTGGCACTCCTAGTCTTGGGCCTCTTTCTCCTTTAAAAGGTTCGCAAGTGGTGGTTTCCAATCCTACTATACAAGCTTCGAAGGAAGCAACAGTCTCTTCGGTTAACTCTTTCTTTGCAGACTTTCTTTGCTCCCTAGCCGTATCGAAACTCTCCTTAAAATAAGAAATACATCCTTCTTCGGATTGCATAAAAATAGGAAGAGTCGCCCTATATTGGGGAGGTATCTTTGCGATATCGTCCTTACTACACTCAATCATTTTAGAACAAAGCGCTTTCTGGAACCGAGGAGCTAATGCCATAATTTTGTCTTCAGGAGATTTCGAACAAGAAATCATAAGGACAATTCCGGTGAGGAATAGTATTAAAACTCTAATATGTATCATTGGATACCTCAAAATAAATTTCCGACAAATTAGAAGACCAACTTCGTTCGAAAATCCTTTTTCCACCTATTTCAGGTTTTATGAGATTTTTCTCCCTTTTTTGCGTCATATGTGTTTTGGAATGATTTTTTTATTTCCAAATCTAATCCACATAGGTAATTTCTAAACCCGCTATTCTATGGATAAATCTAAAAACGGAAAAAACTCCCGGGTGGTCATCACCGGTATCGGAGTCATTCTTCCGAACACTTTTTCAGTACAAGACTTTTGGACAAATCTTTCAGAGGGAAGATCCCAACTGGATTTTATCACTCGTTTCCCGACGGAAAACTTCCCGATCAAGGTCGCGGGAGAGATGAATACTTTCGATTGGAAGAAACATCTTCCTGATCTGAGCGATAAATATTCTAAAAATTATAATACGGAAACTCTAGCTTTAATGGCTGCTATGGAAGAAGCCAATAAGGATGCAGGAATCACAAAGGGAGATTTACATCCTAGTAGAGTCGGTTTTATAGATTCTTCTTCCAGAGCTTCTATGGCTTGGTGGGATTTCGCTTGGAGAAAGTATTTAGAAGAAAAGGATCATAACGTGTTCGATCGTTATTCCGTTCTAACTTCTATGGCTTCTAATCCTACTAACTTAACTGCGATTAACGCGAATATCCAAGGTTTCGTAACCACTGTGTCCGCAGCTTGTGTGGGTGGTCATCACGCAATTAGTTTATGTTACCAGGCAATCAGAAAAGGCAGAGCGGAAGTTATGTATGCCGGCGGTCATGAATTCCCACTTCTGCAACCTTTGATGATGATGTATTCTGATCCGATGAGCCGGGTCATGTCTTTAGAAAAAGATAATCCTAAAAAAGGGATTCGTCCTTATGATAAAAACAGGGACGGATTTTTATTAGGAGAAGGCGCAGTCGTTCTTGTAATGGAAAGATTGGACAGGGCATTACAAAGAGGAGCCAAGATCTATTCAGAAGTTTTGGGAACTTATAGTTATAATGAAGCAGACCACGCAATGAGAATGGACTTAACAGGCAAAAAAGCCACTACCGGTCTCAGACATTTGATGAAGATCAGCGGACTTCGTTTGGGAGATATAGATTATTTCTGCGGACATGGAACTGCAACGCATAATAATGATTTGGCGGAGAGCCGTGCAATCGGTCATTTATATGAGGGTCGTCCTAAATTCCATTGGGCGCCTGTAGGTTCTATTAAACCGATATTCGGTCATACATTTGGAGCTGCGGGAATTATCAATGTTGCTGCGACCTCGCTTATGTTGAAAAATCAAACTCTATGTCCGACAATTAATCTGGAGAATCCAGATCCTGAATGTGACCATGATCATGTCGCAGAAGGAGCCAGAAAGGCGAAAATCAGATATGCAATTTCCATGGCATTTGCGATCGGAAGCCAATCTTCATTCGTAAGTTTGGCGGCTCCGGAATTTTGAGGGGTATATGCAGTTATCAAAACAATATAATGTTCTTAAAAGGACCGGAGTAGCTCTTCTTTATAAAGGGCCTTTTTCGGAGACTACCATTTCTTCTTTAAATGATCTTCTAAAAGAAAAGTTAGAAGGAGAAAAGAAGAAGAATCGTATCCTTACAGTGTTTGTAGAAATGGCTCAGAATGTTGCTCACTACTCGATTGAAAGAGATGAAAAAAGTGGGATTGGCATTTTAGTTTTAAGAAGAAAGGCTCATAACTGGGAACTCAATTGCGGAAATGCAATCACTCAAGAACAAGCTACATACTTAAAAGGTAAAATAGAGGAAGTTAAAAAACTTTCCCAAGAAGAACTCAAACAAAGATACAATGAACAAATCCGTTCCGATAGACCTGAAAAAAGTAAGGGTGCCGGTTTAGGTTTTTTTGAAATAGCAAGAAAATCGGATATGCCTTTGGTATATCAATTAGAGGAGGCGGACAACGGGGATCTATTCTTCCGATTGACCGCCCGATTTCTGTTAGAAGGCGCCTATTCTTCCGGCTTATGAGTGCCAAGCGGAGTGGCAACCCTCCGCGATATTAACATTCAAACTGAATCTATTTTGATGATCACGATCGTATGATTGTCTCTAGTCAGCCTTAGATTCGCTTCTTCCGAAAGGATCCTGCAAGTTTCTCTTAGATCCTCATGTTCTCTCATGATCTTTTCTATTTGATCTATGTTTAAGACCTCGGTGAGACCATCCGTGCAGATCAGTATAAAATCTCCCGGAGATAATTTTCCTGAATAATCGAATGTATCAACTTCTATACTTTTAGTTCCACCGCCGATACAACTTGTCAAAAGATTTCGGCCATAACTGGAACCCAACTCTTCTCCAATATTATGATCTACTGTTACCTTACTAAGTCCCTCTTTAGTAAGATGATAGAGTCGGCTGTCTCCTACATTAAAGATCCAGGATTTTCTTTTTCCCAAAAGACAACCAACTAAAGTAGTTCCCATTTTTGGTTTTCCTATGGATTCTCCGTAGGCATTAACTTCATTATTAATTTTACGGATTAGGTTCTTCCAACCGGAAGATGGTAATTCTTCGATGGGACGGATCGCTTTTTCCATCCATGCAAGTTTTTCTAAAGCGACTCTACTTGCGATCTCTCCCGCTTCATGTCCACCAAGGCCGTCAGCTAAGGCAAATAATCCGGAATATTGTTCCGTATCTAATTCACGAACAGTATCAGATTCTCCATGAGTTTGGCCGCAGACCAAACTATCTAATGCCAAAAAAGAATCTTCGTTATGTGAACGAAAGTTTCCCTTGTCAGTGATTGCATAATACCGGAGTTTCATCTTTTTTTTGACCGGAAAAACCGTTTACAATTTTCGAAACGGAATTACGCAATTTTGACTCATCCAAACTTTCCTACAAGAAAAAATATTACGTTTTTATTTAGCAGTATAGCCGCCATCCACAGGAAGCGCCACGCCGGTAATAAAGGAAGATTCTTCGGAACATAACCAAACTGCCGCCTTAGCGACCTCACTCGGTTCAGAAAGCCGATTGACCGGATGTAATCTGGTAATTTTTTTCTCCGCTTCTTTCGGATCAGACGAAGAATTAAATAATCCTTCTAACATTTCTGTTCGAATAAATCCCGGACAAACTGCGTTCACTCTGATCTTTTTTTCTGCGTATTCTAATGCTGCGGATTTTGTGAGCCCAACTACTCCATGTTTTGCTGCGGAATATGGAGCCACCTTCCAATCTGCTCCGACCAATCCCGCGATAGAAGAAACATTTACGATAGAACCCCCTCCTCTTTTCAAAAGAAGTTCTATTTCATGTTTCATACAAAGCCAAGTGCCTTTTAGATCCACTGCGATCACCTTATCCCAAACTTTTTCCGGGTATTGATGCAGATCAGTTGCGAGTCCTCCGACCGCAGCATTATTCACTGCATAGTCCAGGCCTCCGAATTCAGACTCGACTTTTTGTACTAATTCTTTTACTTGAGAATCGTCGGATACATCACATCGGAAGAACTTTACATTTCCTCCCAATTTGGAAATTTCCTCTTCGGTTTTTTTTCCTTCTTCTTCTCTTCTTCCGCAGAATATTACCTTTGCACCTCTGGAAACAAATTCCAGTACGATTGCTTTTCCGATCCCTGCGTTCCCGCCCGTAACTAATGCAACCTTATCTTTCATCGGATCTTTCTAGTTTCTCCGGTCCTGACTTTGTTCAGATATTTTTTGAGATGAGAATTGATTGTCTGAAGATCATCCAACTCTTGAGAAGGATCTACTTTTCCAAGATCCGCTACTAAGATGAGAAGATATCTTAACTCTTCTAAATGTACTTTTGCTCTTAGTATATTTTTTACTTTTTCAGCACGAATTCTTGTGCCCCAAGCTCCTGCGATCCGAACAGGCAATAAGGAAGAAATAGATCTGATATGTTCCAAAAGACTCGGCTCTACTTTTCCTTTCCAGCTCTCACAAAGTTCGTATAAATGAAGAAGGAACACATGTGCCAGATTCCATACTTCTAATTTACGAAATCCGAATACGAATCCGTCAGGACCGACTGCGCTCGAGATCTCTTTTCCGATCTCCGGGCTTTGCATCTTGATATACTTGCCGGTATCGAATTTCTGCTTAAACTCGGAAGGGATCGGAACTACCTTTCTAAGTTTATAATCAAAGAATAAAACTCTGATCTTTACGATTGAGACCTTCTCCGCTCTGTTTCTTTTAGAAAGTCTAAAATATAGATCGAATGACTTCTCCCCTAAATTATCCAAGGAAACGTCTATAATCACTTTATCTTTATATAATAATTCTCCCTGGTATTGTATGGAAGCATTTGCGAATATAATGCTATTCCCATGTATATCAGTGACTGAATAACCTAGGTATTGGAAGAATTGAAGGTGAGCTTCCATCACAAGGTCCAATACACTTGCGAAAGAAACATGTATGTCCAAACTCAGATCGATCTTGCGGATCGGTATCTCCGTCGAAAAATAATATTCCGAAGGAAACTCAGCTTCCGCTTGAGAAGTTTGGACCTTGGAATTCATATTTCGAATTTCGCCCTAAATGCGGACGGGATCTCCAAGGTTTTTTTAGAAACATAGTCGAAGAATACTAGGGATATTTTTGCAAGTCCCACTTCTTCTTTAGAAACTTTTTGAGAAGCTGAGATATGTAACTCACAAGACTTCTTTCCTAAATTAAAAACTCCTGCGGAAAATTCTAAAACGTCTCCGGCCTTCGCCTCGGATTTATATTCCACTTCCATTTTAGGAATGATGATATTTGCTCCCGCAATATTCGCTTTAGACCAAGAGTTGGATTCTAAGAATGCATCGAATACTTCGTTCACAAGAGGGATAAATGTTTCGTATGTTAGGTGAGAAACATAAAGTCCACCTACTACAGTCGCGCTCCTGGTGTCGGATCTGCGGACAACTAGTTCTGTCTTGAATGAAAAAGACTCTTTGGTGGCTTCTGACATTTCAGCTTCTCTTTCCCTATGGGTTCCATCTTAGTATCGGAGCCTGGAAATCCGATCTTAAAGCCTGGGTCTCTCGTATCCGTAGGAATGAACGGAAGTTCTGAAATTTTTTATACCTGAGTCTGGTAAAAAAGAGAGGCCTAATCCCTCTTACTTAGTAAACATTCGCATTAAACGATGTTAGTCTTTAAATACAAAATGTCACCGGATTTAAACTCACGATTTGGCAGTATTTTCACATTGATTTCGTATGAATTCGGCCTTTTTTCCGTCAAAAATCTAACCTTTGGTGAAAACGCCTTTTGTCCGGGCTTTTTTGCAAAATATACGAATGCCACAAGAATCGAAACATCAAACTACTAAGATTCTTTCCGATCCTGATTCTCTTGTACGGGAATTCGTTAAACCTGGCATGTACTTACACTTGGCCACTACGATGTCTAGGCCAAATGCACTTATCTATTCTCTCTCTCGAGTTTTTGAAGGAACAAATCCTGAGTTCACGATTAGTGTTGCAGGCATTCACTCCAGCGCTCACTGTCTCGCTCTTTCCGGTATCGTAAAAAAGATGATCACTGGTTTTGCCGGTGATAATTATCCCAAGCCAAGTCCTAACAGTTTGTATAAAGACCTGATGAGGGGAAAACCTTTTGAATTAGAACTCTGGTCCCTTCTCACTTTGGTACAAAGATTGATGGCGGGAGCCATGAAACTTCCTGGCTTCGTTTCTAATTCTTTGGTGGGGTCTGACCTAATAACGGACAAATTAGGAAAGACTGCATTTTTATATCATAAACCTACCGAAGGAAATCCTTACGGAGAAGCAGCAAGCCCTCATCTAGTTTCAGAAAGTAGAGGAACAAAAGAAAAGGACATGGTAGTTCTTCTTCCTCTCTGCCCCGAGATCACATTGGTACATGGAGTAGTGGCAGACGAAGATGGGAACATTGTTCTTTCTCAACCAGGTGGAGAAGGAGCCTGGGGTGCACTTGCTGCCACAAAAGGTGTGATCGCTACAGTGGAGAAGATCGTACCGAGAGGAACAGTTCCTCCTGAACTAGTGCATATACCGAGTACAAAAGTTTTGGCAATAGCTCCGGCAAGATTCGGAGCACATCCTCAATCTTTAAGAGTACAGGGTTTTCCCGAGATCCCGGCATTCGAAGGTGTGGAATCTTATCTGGATGATTACGAATTCCAAATGGAAGCCAATAAGGCGGCAGGCATTCCCGCTAAGGCTGAGAAATGGTATAAAGAAAATGTAATATTATCCGGTGGCCACGAAGAATATTTGGATCTGATCGGAGAAACGAGACTCAGACGTTTGAAGATGACTCCTCCGGAACATTCTCTTTCTTCTCCTGAAAATCCTAAAACTGTAAATGATTCGGAACAGATGATCATTCTTGCAGCAAGGGCGATTATAGAGAAGGTCAAGACAAAAGGATATAAAACAATTCTCGCAGGAATTGGAGCCGCACATATGGCTGCCTGGACAGCAGCTAAACTTCTAGAAAAAGAAGGCATCCATATCAAGATCGTTGCTGAGCTTGGATTTTATGGGATGAAACCTTTTGCAGGTGATGTTTTTCTTTTTAGCCAACTTCATACGCAACACTGCTCCATGTTATCTGATATCGTAAGTATATTGGGAACAATTGTACCTGACGATTGTCTGGGAGTAATTGGAGCCGCAGAAGTAGACTGGTTTGGAAATATAAATTCTGTCTTAGATGGAAAAGGAAACTTCTTAGTTGGATCGGGAGGAGCGAATGATATCGTCTCCGTCGCAGACACGATCGTAGTAGCAAAAGCGAACCGTTTTCGTTTCGTCAGAAAAGTAAAACATATCACTTCACCTGGAGACAGAGTTATAGAAGCAGTATGTCAGTTCGGTAGATTCCAAAGGCCTTCTTTTTCGGATCATCCTTTCGAATTGAGTTCCTGGCTTGCACCTGCATCCGACGACGAAATGGAATCCGAAGAAGCTGTTCTGAGATATACACTTTGGCTTCCTCCTGACGAGGATCTTCCAATTTCCCAAGAGCCGGAGATCAATTCTGATGAATTGACCGTTCTAAGAGAATTAGATCCGGAAAGAATTTACACCGAACAGTTTATGGTGTATACCCGCTTGCCTTAAGTATGATAAAGATGCAGCAAAAGATTGGAATTATGACTGGAAATTTATTATGGACCAAAGGAGTATTGATCCATGGCGAATTCTAAAAACCTAGTTTCTAACGGGGTTCGAATCACCGGGATTGGGCATTATCTCCCGGAAAGGATCGTCACCAACGATGAAATTCGACCTAGATTAAAATATCCTGAAATGCATCCTGCCGAAAAAGCAGTCATTGGCGACATAGGTGTAACTGAAAGAAGAAGGGCGAACGAAAAAGAAACCGCTCAATTCATGGCTGCGGAAACCTCCAAAATGATCCTGAAAGATGCGGGAAAAAAAGCGGAGGATATTGACTTATTCATCTTAGCAAATTGGACAGATCGCCTTTATCTTCCAGATCTTGCTCCTCAAGCTTCTAAACTTGCGGGAACTTCTAACGCGCTTGCATTCGATATTTGTACTGCATGTACCGGATTTGTTCATGGAGTACAAATGGGATCAGCGTTCTTAAGCAGCGGCAAATATAAGAACGCGCTCGTGATCGGTAGCGAAAGATTTTCTGTCAGAACAAGAATGAATGGGTATGGAGAATTTACTGCGGGAGATGCATCAGCTGGAGTTCTATTAGAATATACCGGAAATCAGGAATTCGGCATCATAGATTCTTTTTTGAAAGATGATGGAGATCTTGCAAACATCATAGAACTAGGGCCAGGACCAAATTTTTATATAAAAAGTTATCCGGAGCTTGTGACTAATGCAGCGGATCTTACACTTTCCGCAATGGATGATCTATTAAAAAAGAATAATGTCTCATTAGAAGAGATAGATTGGGTCATTCCTCATCCAGGCACAGATGTTGTAGTGCAAGATGTTCTCAAAAGAACAAAATTCCCTAAAGAAAAAATACTTTTGAATTTCGAGAGGGTGGGAAATACTTCCGCTGCATCCATTCCAATTGCATTATCCGAATATTATTATAAAGGAATCGTCAAAAAAGGCGACTTAATCCTTTCTCCTGCGGTTGGAGCCGGATTTTATTGGGGCGGACTTTTGTATCGCCTCTGATAATTCGATATTTAGAATATTATATAATATAAAAATAAAGGTGAAGTAGAAGGATGATCGTAACAGGGTTCGAACTAAAAGAAAGACTGAATGCCGAATCTGCGTCCGAAGTTTATAAAGCTGTTCGTAAAGAGGATAGCAAGTCCGTTATCATCAAATTCCTTCCGGTTTTGGACGAATTACATCCTTCGGTGGTCAATCTTAGGAACGAATTCGAGATCCTAAATTTACTTTCTTCCGGATATTTTGTTAAACCTATCAAGTTCGAAAAACTCCAAGACGGGTTCGCACTTTTTATGGACTTCGTTCCTGGAGGTTCCTTAAAGGATTTTATCTCCAAAAAGCCCATGACCCTTTCGGACTTTTTCCCTATCTCCATCCAACTCGCAGAAAGACTGAGTGAGATCCATTCCAAAAAGATCATACACAAAGACTTAAAACCTGAAAACATAATATTCAATAAGGACGAAAAACAAGTCCGGATCATAGACTTTGGGATTTCGACTAAATTAAATAAGGAAGAAACTTCCTGGTCCGCACCTAATATTTTAGAAGGTTCCATCCATTATGTTTCTCCGGAACAAACTGGAAGGATGAATCGCTCCGTAGATTATAGAAGTGATTTTTATTCTCTGGGAATCACTTACTATGAGATGCTTCTCGGAAAACTTCCATTCGATGGGGAGGATCTTTTACAATTAGTACATGCTCATTTGGCTAAGATCCCTGCTTCTCCAAAAGAAGCCAGATCTGAGATCCCGACAGTACTTTCAGAAATCATAATGAAACTTCTGGCAAAAAATGCAGAAGACAGATACCAGACTGCAAGGGGACTTCAGGGTGATCTGGAGAAGGCATATGCTCTCTGGAAAGAAAAGACGGACTTTCCTTCTTTCCCACTCGCCCAAACGGATTTTTCTACAGAGTTCAAGATCCCTCAGAAACTTTACGGAAGGGACGAATATATCAAAACACTTTTGGAAGAATTCAAATCCGTTGCTACAAACGGAAGATCCAGAATGGTTTTGATCGGAGGATATTCAGGTGTAGGAAAATCCTCGCTTGTAAAAGAGATCAATAAACCTCTCACAGAATCCAAAGGTTATTTCATTTCAGGAAAGTTCGACCAGTACAATCGAAACCTTCCATTCTCCGCTATCATCCAAGTATTTTCCAGTTTGGTGGAATTGATCTTAACAGAATCTCCGGAAAGAATTGAAGCCTGGAAGAGTAAGATCAAAAAAGCGATCGGCGCTAACGGAAAAGTAGTTACGGATGTGATCCCTGAATTAGAGATCATTATCGGAAAACAAGATCCAGTTCCAGAATTAGGGCCTCAAGAGAACGCGAACCGTTTTTATATAGTATTCCAAAACTTCATTAAGGTTTTTGCAAGTCCGGAACATCCGCTTGCGATCTTCCTAGATGATATGCAATGGGCGGATACAGCTTCCTTAGAACTTCTTAAAAATCTAATGGAAGACGTAACCGTAAATTACCTTTTCATCATATTGGCTTACAGGGACAATGAAGTAGATTCTTCTCACCCTTTCCAAGTGTTGCTGGACACTTTGGAAAAGGAAGGATTGGATCCATACAAGATCGTACTCCAACCCTTAGCCTTAAAAGATGTAAGACAATTACTCTCGGACAGTCTTTATATTTCGGAAGATAAAACCACTGAACTAGCGGAAATCATCCATTCCAAAACAGGCGGGAACCCATTCTTTATCGGAGAACTTCTAAAACAACTCGCCAAAGAAGACTCGGTCTATTTCGATCAAGGTTCCGGAAAACCGGGAGAAGGTATCTGGAAATGGGATATTGCCAAGATCAGGAATACAAAGATTTCGGATAATGTTGTAGAACTTTTAGTAAACAGGATCCGTAAACTTTCTCCTAAGATCCAAGAGACCCTGGAAATGGCTGCATGTATCGGAAATAGTTTCGATCTGGCACTTATAACAAGAATTTTAGAGACAGATTATAAAACAGCGCTCAGTTCTTTGCAGGAAACAATTGCAGAAGAATTAATTGTTCCGATCGGAGAGAATTATCGACTTGCTGAATCTTTTGAGGAAACCGCAGCGAATAAGGATAAAAATTACCAAACTGCAAAAACGGTTACCTTCCGATTCCAACACGATAGGGTCCAACAAGCGGCTTACGAAATTATAGAAGAAGAAAAGAAAAAGAAGATCCGTTTACAATTAGGAAGATTCCTGATAGAAGGTGCGGATACTAAACAGATCGAAGACAATATTTTCGATATTGCAAATCATATGAATATCGGCGCCGGGTTGATTACGGAGCCTGCAGAAAAACTAAAATTAGCACAATTAGATCTGATCGCTGGAAAGAAGGCCAAAAATTCTACTGCGTACAAACCTGCTCTTTCTTATATTGCGAAGGCAAGAGAATTACTTTTCCTTCTGCCTGAAGCTTCCCAGGGAGATGATGCTCTTTGGAATGCTAAGTATGAACTCTGTTATTCTATCTTTAGAGAGTTAGGAGAGACCCAATACCTAACAGGGAACTTCGAGGATTCTCAGAAGACTATAGATACACTTTTAAAATATGCAAGATCTCCGATCGAAAAAGCGGATGCTTGTAACCTTCTAATCATCCAATATTCCGCTCTTGGAAAATTCGACCTTGCTCTTCCTATGATCATCAAGGCTCTCCAACCATTAGGCGTGGATATTCCTGAAAAAGATCATGAAAAAGTAACTGGAGAAGAGATAGAGATCGTAAACAAGGCATTGGAAGAAAAGACAGTAGACTCCCTGTTGGACCTCCCACTGATCCAAAAACAAGAACAGATCATGGCAGTGAATCTACTGATCAGTGCAATTCCTACCGTTTATAATTTTGCATTATCGCTCTTCCCTATTGTTTCCTTAAAGATGGTAAATCTATTCTTGAAGTATGGGAACCTTTCCGATCCGTATGGATATTCTATGTATGCGATCCTTCTTACTTCGGGATTCCAGCAGTATAGAAAGGGTTACGAATTCGCAGAGCTTGCGATCAAAGTAAGTGAGAAGTATAAGAATCCAAGCGGGATCACTAAAGCGGCGAATATCCTTGCGAACTATACAACTCCTTTTGTAAGACATTTAAAATATTCGGAAGAGATCAATCATAGAGGGATTCAGGCCAGCTTAGAGTCCGGGGAATTCCTGCATGGCGGTTACTGCGCAATGAATGATGCAGTCAACGTGGTCCTCCAATCTAAAAATCTAGAATTAGTAAAACCTAAAATAGATGGTCTCTTAAAATTCACTCGCAAAGTAAAAAACAACCTGGCAATCGATACTGTTCTCGCATCCGCATTGGTAGTTTCTAATCTAAGAGGAAAAACTTCTTCTCATTTGGAATTCGCCATCGATGATATGAGTGAAGAGAGTTATATCGAATTATGTAATTCTCACCAAAGTCCTTTCCCTGTTTGCCTTTTCAAGATCATGAAGGCAAGAACACTTCTGAGTTACGGAGAAGTGGAAAGTGCATTAAAAGAATTGGAAGAATCCGAAAGTATGCTTGGATTTATCTCCGGTCAGATCGCCGTTGAAGAACATGCTTATTTATATTCCCTCGCAATGGCTGCGAACTACAAACTTTCTACACAAGAACAAAAAGCTAAGTTCTTAGAAAGGATCAAGAAGAACCAAGAGAAGCTCAAACTTCTTTCCCAAAATGCTCCTGAGAACTTCGAACATAAATTTCTATTGGTAGAAGCGGAACTTGCAAGATTAGAATACAAAAACTGGAAAGCAGCTAAAACTTACGAGCAAGCAGTCCAACTTGCAGGCAAAAACGAATACTATAACGACGAGGCTTTAGCGGCGGAACTTGCATCCAAATTCTGGTTCTCCAAAGGAAGTGCCAAGATCGGATCTCAGTATATTTCAGAAGCTTACCAAAAGTATGGAAGATGGGGAGCTACTAAAAAGCAGGAACTCCTCAAGGCCAAATTCCCGGAATTCATCCGAGAAAAAGGTGGAAGGGATACATTCCGTACTACCCGCACGATCGGGACTTTAAGCACAAGAACTGCTTCTGCTACGGAAGTTTATTCCGGCCAAACCCTGGATTTCCAATCCATTCTGAAAAGTTCCACTGCAATCTCCGGAGAGATCAAACTAGAATCTTTATTAGATACCTTAATGCAAATCTCCATCGAAAACGTGGGTGCTGAAAAAGGGGTCATGATCTTAAGAAGGGACGGAAAACTTTTCGTAGAAGCGGAAGGGAGCACCACCGACGATGAGATCAGAGTTCTCCAAGGGATCCCGATCCAAGAGAGTAAAAATATACCTATCAGTGTTATCTATTATGTGGAGAGGACCAAAGAAGATCTAGTGCTGCGTAACGCATTCGCGGACGAGAAATTCAATAAAGATCCCTACATTAGAGAAAGGAAAACAAAATCCGTTCTATGTTCTCCGATCATCAAGCAGGGAGAGCTGATCGGTATATTATATTTGGAGAATAATCTTTCCGAAGCTGCATTCACTTCGGATAGACTGCAGACTATCTCTATTCTATCTTCTCAGGCAGCGATCTCCATTGATAACGCATTACTTTATGCGAATTTGGAAAGTAAGGTCGCAGAAAGAACTAAAGAATTAGCTCAGGCAAACGACGATCTGGCATTAAAAAACCAGCATATTACTGATAGTATTACATATTCATTGAATATCCAGCAGGCTATTTTACCTTCTTCTGAAGTATTAGGAAGTGCCCTTTCCGATTATTTTGTGGTATTCCGTCCGAAAGATATAGTATCCGGAGATTTTTACTGGTTTTCAAAACAGGAAGATGCAATATATATCGCATCCGTAGATTGTACCGGTCACGGAGTTCCCGGAGCTCTTATGTCCATGATTGGAAATACTTTGCTCAATCAGATCGTGAACGAAATTGGTATTACCGATCCGGGTTCTATTTTAGAACATTTGCATAAAAAAGTAAGACAGGCCCTCAAACAAGACATGGACCAAACGAATTCAAGAGACGGAATGGATCTTTGTCTATTAAAGATTGAAGGAAACAATTTATACTTTGCGGGAGCAAAACGGCCTATTTTTATAGGAAAAGGCGGAGTCTTGACCGAAATTAAAGGTGATAGATTCTCGATCGGCGGAAGGCAAAAAGAAGAAACGCGAAAATTTACAACACACTCCATTCCCTTGGAAAAAGGAATACGTACGAGTGTTTACTTAACCACGGACGGCTTTATGGACCAGCCGAATCCGGACCGACAAAAAATTGGTACCAAAGGGTTGTTAAACTTCTTAAGCGGGATAGAACATCTTTCCGGTGAAGAACAAAGAGAACGTTTAGAATCCTTCCTGTTAGCCCACCAAAATGGAGAGGCTCAGCGGGACGACATAACACTAGTCGGTGTAATACTGGGGGGAAGATAAGGAGATGTTTCTGAAAAAGGAAGATGCTGATAATGGAAAATGAAGTCATAAATCTATTTAAGACTTATCAGGAAACCAGCGAATACAATCTGCTCGTATCCTTTAAGGGCAGACTGTCCCAGGAAGTTCTAACTGAATTAGGATCTATGATCCGGACTTCTTTGAGCACGGAATCCAAAATAAAGAAAATTTTCGCGGTATTTATTGAACTAGCGCAAAATATGCTGCACTACTCCGCCGAGCGGAAAATTAACGAAGAGCAGAAAGAAGCAGGCGTAGGGATCCTCATAGTTAGGGAAAATTCGGTTGGCTACCATGTTGCTTCGGGAAATTTGGTACTAAACGAGAAGATCGAGTTTTTGACCGAAAGGATCCAAAAAATCAACTCCATGAGTAAGGACGAATTAAAGTCCTTCTACCAACAGCAACTTAGATCGGAGAGGCCGGAAGATAGCAAAGGAGCAGGTGTGGGATTAATCGATATTGCCAGGAAGTCAGACGGACCTCTGGTATTTCGTTTCGACAAATTGGATGGCAAACTATCCTTTTTTACAATCTCCGCATTCTTTACGAAGGAAAACTAATCATGGAATCCTTACATATACAACAGACTAAAACTTCACCGGAAATCATCTTAGAATCGGACAAGGGGCTCGCGGAAATTATCGGAGAATCTTATCCGGAAAACGCAATGGCGTTTTACAAACCTGTCTTTGATTGGTTGTCTGCAATCCAAAATGCAAACAAGCAGATCCAGTTCCGTTTTCAAATGGATTATTTTAACACCAGTTCATCCAAAGTGATAATGGATATTTTGGACAATCTCCAGAAATATCATGACAAAGGTGGAAAGGTAGAAGTCGAGTGGCTTTATAAAGAAGACGATGAAGACATGCAGGAAACAGGAGAGGAATTCTCTTCCGATTTGTCCCTGCCTTTCAAAATGAAATCTTATAAATAAGATTTCATTCATGCGGAACAAGTGGAAAAGAACGAAACTTCGAATTCAAAAGAGCAGAATACTTTTTTCGAGCAGGAGTTTAAACTTCTCTCGGACGCTCAGTCTTTTTTAGAAGATTCAAATACCAAAGAGGATCCTAAGCAAAAGTTAAGAACGATTGTAGGATCCTATGAATCCCTCCTCAAACAATCTTCAAAGATAATGAAGATCGGGGATTCCACTCAACATAGACTTCTCAAAACCCAAGAAGCATTAACCGATTCTAATATAATGTTAGAGGCCGCTTATATGGACCTCAAACTTGTTACTGAGATCGGCAAGATCATCACTTCTTCTCTTGAACCTAAAATTATTATACAATCCGTTTATGAGAATACTAAGTCTATCGTTCCAATGGATGTTCTTGCATTCGGGACTTACGACGAAGAAAAAAAAGAGATCAAATATAAGTTTTGCGTAATAGATGGAAGATATGTGCCTGCTCCTTCCGTGGATTCCTTAGAAGAGGATAACCCTTCTTCTTATTGCGTAAATCAACAGAAAGAATTGATCACCTTAGATATCGAAAAAGATTTTCCTCAATATTCGTCCGATATCAGAAAACATTTTGGGGAAAATTCCCAATCCGCACTCTACTTTCCCCTTAAAGTAGAAGAACGTCTGATCGGAATTCTTACAGTTCATAGCTATTCTAAAAATGCGTTCCAGCCAAATCAGCTGAATATCCTCAGGACTTTGGCGAACTATGTGGCGATCGGTGTGGATAACGCGGATGCTTACAGAACTCTTTCCAAAAGAAACAAAGAATTAAAGGATTCCTTGGAAAAGATCGAAGTCCTGAACAAGAGTATAGAAGAAGAAAGACAGAAGTCCGAAAATCTACTCTTGAACATTCTTCCCAGAAGTATTGCGGATCGTTTGAAAGGAGGAGAAGGAGTTATCGCTGATTATTTCCCTTCTTCTACCGTACTATTTGCAGATATAGTCGGTTTTTCCAAACTCACTACTAAGATCCAAACTCCTACAAGACTCGTAGAGATCTTAAACCGAATTTTTACGGAATTCGATGTGATCGCCGACAAATATAAATTAGAAAAAATTAAAACAATTGGCGATTGTTATATGCTGGCGGGCGGTATCCCTGTTCCTACAGAAGACCATGCTCATAAGGCCGCTCAGGCTGCATTGGACATGCTTCATCGCCTAGAAGAATTAAAGCCAGAGTTGGAATTCGAATTTAATGTCCGCATCGGTCTTCATACTGGCGAGGTCGTTGCCGGAGTGATCGGAAAGAACAAATTCGTATATGATCTCTGGGGTGATTCGGTAAATACCGCTTCTCGGATGGAATCTCATGGAGCTACCGGAAGGATCCATGTTTCCGAGTCAGTTTATCTTTCCTTAAAAGATAAATATAATTTCGAAGATAGGAATGTGATCGAGGTAAAAGGAAAAGGCCCGATGCACACTTATTTCCTGCAGGGCATTAAGTAATTCTAATATAAAAAAGGATCTCCGAAGAGATCCTTTTTTTTGATCCTCAACCTAAGGCTTCGATCACTTCTTTAGGAGCTTGTACAAGTTCCACAAGAACTCCCTCTCCGCAGAGTGGAAATTCTTCGTTTCCTTTCGGATGGATAAATGTCACTTCATGTCCACCGGCACCTTTACGGATCCCACCCGGAGTAAAACGAACTCCTTGTGCAGATAACCATTCCACCGCTTTATGAATATCATCTACCCAAAGTCCGATATGATTCAATTTTGGATCATTCACTCTTGGACTCTTGTTCGGATCCACAGGTTCCATGATATCAACTTCTACAGCATAAGGACCTTTGCCCATCTGTAGGATATCCTCATCTACATTCTCTTTTTCACTTCTAAAAGTACCAATGTTTTGCAGTCCGAGAGTATCGACCCAAAACTTCCTAAGTTTATCCTTGCTGTCTCCGCCGACTGCGATCTGCTGCACTCCCAGAATTTTAAACGGTCTCATAATGCCCTATCTTTCGTTTTTTTCCAAATTCTTGCCCTCTTAGAAAAGAGCAAGGATTTGTCCGACCGGATCAATGAGATTCCAGGGAGAAGGTCCCCTCTAAAGGAAGATGGTCGCTGGATTCTAGGGCCTCTCCTTCCTTTAGCACTCTATATTCTTTCATAGTTAAACCTTTAGAATAGAATATATAGTCGATGGTTCGATCCGGTTTTGCGATCTGAGGATCGTTAGGCACATGAGTATAAAACTTTTCCTGATTCGGTCCGTTCAATTCTTCTAAACTTGCAGTTGAATTCCATTTTTTGAATAAGGGAGAGATTTCCTCATCGTCGCTATAGAAAAAAGCTCCATTAGGATGTAATTGTTTTCTGGAAAAACCAGGAGGAAGAAGATTAAAATCTCCGGCCAAAACCCATTCTGATTTTTCAGAATCTAATTTTTCCAATAATTGGCCTATAAATGCAACCTGTCTTTGCATCGTATCCGTTCCCATAGAAAATGCATCCAAATGTGTATTCAAAAGAACCAAAGGTTGTTTGTCTTTTACATCTACGAAAGCTTCGAGGACGGCACGTTTTAACTGCAATTGTTTGGTGATAGGGTCCGCGGGAGGAGTAGGAAGTTGGTGGCGGGAAGCGGAAAGAATTTTATATTTACTGAATATAGTCAGTTTCATCCCGACAGGACCCATGATCTTCGGATGAGGAACAAACCCTGCCTTCCAATAAAATGCTTCCGTTTGGCAAGGATACTTTTCCGAAAGTAGTGGAAGAATCCTTTCCGACTGATTTTCAGAATAAGTTTTTTTAGCACCATCATCCACTTCTTGGAACAGGACAAAATCAGGATCTCTTTCTAAAATAACATTCGCAACTTTTTTAAGAGTAGATTCTATCTCTTCTCTGGATGGCCCGACATCAGGCCCTGTTTCATCAGGAACATCATACCAAAATACTCGGTTCCTTCCTGCGAAGTATTGTACGTTCCAAGATAATACCTTGATTGATCCTGAAGACTCTAGGCTTGGAGCACCTTCTTCACATTTTACTTGCACTGATTCCAAGTCGGATGGATGGAATGTGGAAAAATAAACTAACAGAAGTAATAACGCAAAAACACTTAGCAAAACCAGAAGGATTCTTTTGAATAATTTCAAGGCGGCCTCTTTCTATTTATATCACTCTTGGCCTTCCTTTCTAATGAAATTCCCCACATTCGTCCACAATTTTAGAGTTTTCAGATACAAGAATCAGAACGGAAAGGCTTTCCCTTTTTCAGGGGATAAGAAACATTGGAATCGATCCCATGCAGAATAAATTTCTAATCCTATTCTTTTCTCTTTTTATATGTTTTAGCCTATCTCCCTTGTTTGGGGAGGAACTAGAACTACAGATCGTCCTCAAAAATGGAAGTACAGGCGGACCAGGGTCCGCAGAAGGGATCCGTCTCTTCGCCTTAGAGAGACAGATGATGCCTTTGCCTCTTCCTGACCAGGGTCCAGTGAGAGGAAGTTTCAAACTTCCTAAGATAAATGCTCCTGATGGACTTCCTATTCTGCTTCAGGTGACTTATAACGGAGTAAATTATAATAAGATGATCCCTCCGGTACCTATGATGAGGTCAAGGCCACAAGAGGTCACAGTTTATGATAAAACTACGGATCGTTCCGTAGTAAAAACAAAGTCACTTCTACAAGTAGTAAGAGAAAAAGAAGCATTAGTAATTTCTAAAGTATCTATTCTTACCAATAATACAATTCCGCCTAAAAGTTTCCAAAACCCCAATGATCCTCTGGAAGTTTATATACCTGAAGAAGCTTTAGAAGTAAGCGCTCAGCTGACCCAGAGCACAAACAAGATGGCGATCCCGATCCAATTGACTAAAGGAAAGAACGGTTGGGTAATTGATAGAGCGATACTCCCAGGGACTTCTCAATTATTTGTAAGTTATGTGATCCCTTCTAATAATCTATCCCCTACTCAATTTAAGGATAGATTATTATTCGAGAACCAAGAGGGAGAGAAGGTGATCTTTTCCAAACCTAAGGATATGCAGGTTTCTTTTATCGGGCAGAAGGGCACACGTCCTGTCTCTGTGGACGCCCCTCCGGATGTGAATTCGAATATAGTTAGTTATGCAGGACCTCAGTATGAGATCACTTTTTCAGTAATTGGAGGAGAACCGATCAACGAGACTGCAAACCAGGAAAGAGAGATCAATAACGGAAGCATATTCGTTTCTACCGAAAAAACGATTTATGGCGTGATCGGAATCCTTTCTTTCTTATTCTTCCTTTCATTTACAATCACCTATAGATTGAGGAAAGAATAAAAAAGCCCGACCTTTACGGGCCAGGCTTTTCGTGGAGCGGCTTCATTTCGGGCCAGTGTTACTTCTTCTTTGCTATAGCTTTCTTTTTGGGAGAAGGTTTTGATTTTGCGGCCTTCTTAGCGCTCGGCTTTTTAGCGGAAGACTTTGCCCTTTCCGGAACCAGGGAATCCATAAATTCTTTGATATCTTTTAGGACCTTATCCCTTTCTCCTGCAGGTTCGTTCATAAGTTCATGATAGAAACCCTTATAGGTCTTCATTCTTTTATTCTTATAAACCAAATGATTATAAAATTCTAAACTTCCAGCAGGATCAGCGATCCCGTCAGCCAAACCGTGTAGAATCAGTATAGGAGTCCTCAAGATCCCAGCCTTTCGATTCGCAATCCCTCCCTGTTGGAACAATTCGTAACCCATAGAGAATGAAATTTTGCCGTGAACCAAAGGATCATCAATATAAGCTTGGACCACTTCCGGGTCTCTACTCACCAAATTAGTATCCAATTTTGCCTCGAGAGTGGTAGCAGGTGCGATCTTACGTAGGAAACCCGCCATAGAGATCTGAAATCTTTGGAACGGAGTAGTCGGGATTTTTAATGCAGAAGAACAGGCCACAACTCCGTAGATATAATCCTGATTAATACCTTCCAAAGCGTAGCGAATGACTACCACTCCTCCCATAGAATGACCTAAAAGTAAGATCTTATCCCTATGTTCTTTTTTGCGAACCTCTTGCACGAAATCAGCAAGATCATCTACAAATGCTTCGAAACCGGAAGCGTGACCTCTTTTACCTTCGGATTTTCCATGACCTCTTAGATCCAAACCATAAAAGCTAACATCACTATCCTTAAAATATTGGATGAGGTTGGAATACCTACCACTATGTTCTCCGAATCCATGACAAAAAACAATTACACGATTGGCTCCGGACTTGATCCATGCTTGCCCGTATAATTTGGTATTGTCTCTGGAAGATTGAAAGAAGAACTCTTTATGTTGGTAGGCCATGCTGTTTGGCTCCAGTTAGGTTAGGGAGGAACCCCTCGTAGTCGGACCGAAGCTATAGACAAGTAAACGTTGGGTCAAGTATTTATTCCAAAACGGAAGAAAGAGGATGTTCTAAGACTAAAATCGGACCTTTCTTTCTCTCAAACCTCCTACAGTAAAATCACATTTTCGTTGCCGATTCCTTTTCCCCTCACCAATCTGTCGCTTTACGTGCTTCTTATAGAAGCCGACATCAAACAGAAACATAGTGGAGAGAATTGGATGTCTCAACCGACCTCGGAAAAAAGCCTGCTTCGATATTTCGGATTAGGCGAACTTGCCGCCCATGGAGGAAACGCGATCCTCGCCTTTTGGATGATCATGGGAATGGCCTTCTTTCTATTCGCGGACCAAAACCTGATCGCTCCGAACCTCAGAAATATCGCAGGCTCATTCGGGATCACTGACCAAAAAGAGATCGATTGGAAATTGGGAGGACTGATCCCGATCTGCTTCTTCGTATTAGGAGGATTTGTTTCGGTTTACATGGGTTATCTTACCCAAAGATTTCCAAGAAAACCTTTGGTCATCGGAACGGTATTATTGGGAGAGATCCCTTGCCTTCTTTCCGGATTCGCGAGAAACTATGATGAATTTTTAATCCTCAGAACCCTAACAGGTTTCGGCTTGGGGGGAAGTTTTCCTCTTCTATTCTCTCTAGTAGGAGATTATTTTTCAGACAAGTCCCGATCTACCGCAGCCGGTTACCTCTCTCTTTCTATGGGACTCGGAGTTGGACTCGGACAAATGGTCGGAGGGACTTTAGGTACTGCTGATCCGATCAACGGGTGGAGAGAAAGTTTTATCTATATGGCCGCCCCTTCTTTCCTGTTCATGCTTGTTTACGGATTATTCTGTAAAGAACCTGTTAGAGGTGGAAAGGAAAAGGAACTGGCAAACGTTTCCACGGATATTAATTCGGAATCCGTTCGTTTAACATGGAAAGACATTCGCACAATTTTCGCCACCAAGAGTAATATAGGGATTTTCATGCAAGGGATCCCAGGATGCGTACCTTGGGGAGTATTCTTCGTATTCTTGAACGATTATTATGAATTCCAATATGGAATGCCTAAAGATACCGCTTCGGCCATGGTAATCTTTGCCGCAGTAGGGATCTTTATCGGAACCTTTTTCGGCGGGATTGTCGGCCAGAAAATATACGATAAGAACAAGACATTATTGCCCATCTTTTGTGGGAGCATGATCTTGCTCGGGATACTTCCTACCGTATATTTATTGCATGCAGGGAATGTGGCAGGAAGTTCCGCATTCATTTTTATTAATATACTTACGGGTATTATAATTTCCGTAACAGGACCTAATGTTAGAGCATTGATCATGAACGTCAATCCTCCAAAAAGTAGATCGTCTATGTTTGCACTTTATAATTTGACCGACAATCTTGGAAACGGACTTGGGCCTGCGATGGCTGCATTAATCCTTACAGTATTGCCGGACAGAACACAAGCATTCACGATCGCGATACTTTTCTGGATACCTTGCGGATTGGCATGGCTCTATATCCTGAAAAATTTCAAACACGACGAACAAAAGATGCACGAAGAATTGGCAGCAGAAGCCGGCAGGATCAAAAGGACAGCTTAATTGGAAGAACAAAACACCGAGTTATATTTATTTGATATAGAAGGAACAACCACGCCGATAGAATTCGTGCACAAGGTTTTATTCCCCTACTCGGTCCAAAACTTTAAACCATTCTTCTCTGAAACCTCGGCGGAAACAGGCTTCGCCGAGGAACTCCTACTTGCTTCCAAAAATGAAACCGAATACACGGAAAAGGTTTCCAATTCCCCGGAATCACTTACCGAATTCTGCAAATTCCTAGTATCCAAAGATCGTAAATTAGGGATTTTGAAAGAGATCCAAGGAAGGATCTGGAAGAAGGGATACGAATCAGGAGAACTCAAAAGTACAATCTTCTCAGATGTTCCTCTCTTTTTGGAAAGGATCAGAAAATCAGGAAAACGTGCCGCCGTATATTCTTCAGGAAGTATAGAAGCTCAAGTTTTGATCTATAAATATTGTGAGGCAGGAGACCTTACAGTATATTTCGAAAACTATTTCGATACTGCAGTAGGCGGAAAAAAAGAAGCTTCCAGTTATACTAAGATTGCCGAAAAACTTTCTTTATCTCCAAGTTCTATCGTATTCTTCACGGATATAAAAGAAGAAGCGGACGCCGCTTCTGAAGCAGGAGTCAGACCTATTATAGTCTCTCGTCCGGGAAACCATCCTCAGGCGGAACATAAGTATCAGGTGATCCAGGACTTTAGCAAGATCTTAAGCTAGTATCGCTATTCAAGACTTCTAGACTCTGTGTTCTCCGTGAACTTCGTGCGAAAAAGAACACTAGTAAATTCTCACGCCAAGGCGCTAAGAAAAGAAGGTTCTTGGATACGTTAAGCAAAAAGCCCTTTTTATCTTTGCGGCTTCGCGTGCAAAATCCCTAAGTTTGACAATTTTGTTCGCACGGAGGCCACGGAGATCACGGAGAGATTAGCAAATACTATGCGACAGCGATGCGTAGACCTTTAGTCCGGGTTCTGCCCGGATGAGCGCGAATGCGCGAAGTCGTAGCAGCGCGTCCGAGCAACGCGAGGAGTCGCCCAAATCTCAAAATTTATATTGGCGAAGTATCCAATCCGGCCGAAAATAAAAGTATGGCCCTCACCCGACCTGTAATCATACTATTACTCTGCGCTTTTTCCTCTTCTATATTCTCCAAAGAATTCGTATATGCCTTCCGAGATGTGGGAATGCCTAAAAACACAGGAAAAGACGGAATGCCCAGAAAAGAAAAAATGGTCTTAGTCGGGGAGACCATTATGTTCGATAAGGTCAAACCGATCGAATACGAAGGTAAATACAAAAGTTTCGAATTAGGATACGATACCAGGCCGGATATAGTCACTGTAAAAGTACATTACGATCCGGGAATACGTCCTGGACAGATACTCTACTTGATCGAGAAAGATTTCGATCATGAAACATTCAAAGATGGAAGTATCGTAGGACAAATAGAAGTTAAATCCATCTTCCAAACTGCATTTACAGGAAAACAATTAAGGGGCGTCGGATATTTAGGAATGGCAAAGGAGAAGGTACTAACCGTCGCCTATCCAGTGTCTTCCGAACTAAGCGGTCCCGCATTGGTAGAACGTAAAACCGGGGATTATCATTTCACAAGAGACGAGATCCCGGAAGCAATCCAGTCTTACCGCAAAGCAATTCGTCTAGATCCAATGTCCCCTGTACCACATTACAGATTGGGAATGTTATATTTGAATGAGGCTGGAGTAGATTCCAAAGAACCAGTATGTTCCGGAATTCTACCGATGAGTGCGGGAGCAGAGTTTTCTTCGGCTTGGAAAAAAAGATCCAGATTTGATTCAGACCAAGATATGATCCGATTCTCCAGAGAATATGTTTCCTTTCTGAATTGTAAATCGGACCAAGCTCCCAGTTTTTCTAAGAACAGTTTTGTTCCGGAAGAATTAGAAAGAGCACAAGAAGTCGCTAGAGAAGGATTCAGACTTTCAAAAACGGATTACGAACTCCTGATCAGAAGCGCGGAGACTTATTATAAATTATATACTTCCTACTCTTCCGGGAAAAGACCAAAAGGAAGTATCCCTCCGGATGAAGAATCCAAACTCAGAAATCGTCAGGAAAAATCCTGGGAGATCGCCCAAAAACTCTTAAAAGAAGCAGGCTTGGACAATATTACCGATTATAGACTTCATAGATTGACTTCACTTCTATACGGAAAGAGGTATATGGAACTTTCAGGTGGAGCCAAGTCTACTACGATCAGTGAGGAAGCGAACTTCTTGAGGACAAAGGCTGTAGAATCTATTCAGGCTTACAAACTTCATAGACCTAAAAATATTCCGGGAGATAAGGATCTTTTGATATTAGAAAAAGATCTTGGACTCTAAACGAGATTGTTGGAATTCCAACATGGCTGAAGGCGACCCCCACCCTAATTTTTGGGAGGGGGGAGTGGCCCGTGGGAGCACTGCGTCCCTATATCATAAAATCCTAATTATTACAACCGATTTTTTCACCCCAAATTCATGTTGGAATTCCAACATAACGCGGAAACAGCAATATCAATCCTCGATCTTTAATTTCCCACTCTGGATACTTTCTTCGATCGCTCTAAAAGTATCTCCGTATTTTCCTACAATATTCCAGACAACAAATCCGTCACTATCGCTATCTACACTTGCTTCGATCTGTGCCTTAATATAATCTTTCAAAGATTTACCGGAAGGCCCTAGACTCATTCCGAAACCTTGGATCCAGCCGACTACTTTCGTAGTTGATAAGGATCTTTTCCTAGTATTCTTCAAACCATCAAAAACAGTTTGGTAAGGATTTGCGATACGACCAGGTTGTCCGTAGAAATGAGAAGGATATAACATAGGATAGATCACATCCACAAGCTGAGCGAAGTTTTCCACCTTCTGCCCGATCTGATCATCACGATTAAATGGAATTCTACCAAAAATATCCGCACCTAAGTAAGGAAGTTTTTCACACTGATTTGCTTCTCCGCGTATCCTTGTCACTATCTCGTTGATATTACTATATTTTTCCTTCAAAGAAAGATCTATATCAGTAACATCAGCATACCGTATATAATCCAATTGTACTTCCGGAAAACCGGAAAGACATGCTTTTCTCACATAACCCAATATAGAATTTAATCTTTCAGGACTAGGATACTTAGTCTTAAGACCACCGTCAAAATTCACGAGCCTTCCCACAGGATAAAAGCCCATTCCCTTAATACGAGAGATCTCTTCCGGAGAAGGGGTTTTAGGCTGAAGATCTATCACCAAAACATTCACACCATAATCGGAAGCATCCTTTAATAAATTCTCCCATTCATTCTTACGGGACTTATCCGAAACTAAGGAATTATTCACATAAAGACCGCGATAGAATTTGGGACGATCCCCGTAGGTACCCTTATTGGTTGGCCTTGTAAAAAACTTTTTAAGTTTCTCTTTTGGAGCTTCCTTTTCGCTTTCCTCCTGAGTGTTTCTGGAAGAAAGTCGTATCTCACCTTTCTTCTCCTTTTCTTTGGAAGCAGATTGGGGTTTGGTTTTAATGTCTGGAGAAGATTCTAAAACAGGAATTTCTTTCTTATTAGAATTCTCAGGATATGGAATAGTGAACTCCGCACAGACCGGAAAAGCGGTAAGAACTAAGATAGGAAAAAGTGAAAACGGTTTGCGCACAAATTTACTCCGGATCTACACTTATAGTATCGAACCGGGGACCTCTGTACTTGTCCTCTTTGTAGGACTTCCAACAAAAAACGGGAGAAGAAAATGAAACTCGGCTACGCGTATGACGATACATTTTTATTGCATGATACCGGGACATTTCATCCTGAATCCCCTCAAAGATTGGAATCCATACTCAATCGACTGCATAAAACATCGTATTTTAAGGACATGCATTGGATCAAACCCAACAAACTACCATTAGAATTGATCGAGTCAGTACATAATCATAGGCATAGAGAAAGATTTTCAGTTATCCAAGGCAAAAGAGGAAGTTTCGACGGAGATACACCCTATTCGGAATCCAGCTTTGATGCAGCTCTCTTAGCTGCTGGAAGTGGAGTAGACCTTGTAAACAAGATCAGATCCAATGAAATCGAATCAGGGATCGCACTTGTAAGACCGCCAGGACATCATGCAGAAACAGGAAGGTCCATGGGTTTTTGTTTGCTGAATAATATTGCGATCACCGCAGGCTACTTACTTACGCAAGGAGTAGAAAAAGTTTATATACTAGATTGGGATGTACATCATGGTAATGGGACCCAAGAAATATTCTACGACTCAGATAAAGTATTCTTCACATCACTCCATCAATATCCGTATTATCCTGGAACAGGTTCAGTTCATGAAAAAGGAGAAGGAAAAGGAGAAAATTTTACACTAAACATTCCTTTGGCGATGGGTTCAGGAGATAAAGAATACCTGCATTATTTTCAAGAAACAGTGGTGCCTTCCATGTTGGAATTCCAACCGGAGTATGTATTGATCTCAGCTGGTTTTGACGGACATAGAAGAGATCCTTTGGCAGGTATGAACCTAAGCACCAATGCATTCGCAGAATTCACGCGACTAATACTATCCGCAACAAAACAGATCGGCGCCAAAACAGTATCCTTCTTAGAAGGAGGCTACGACCTAGACGCATTGGCCGAAAGTGTAGAAGCACATATAGCGGTCCTCGCAGGCTGACCCCTCCCCGATTTCTTTTTGTTTCCGGTCGAAAATTCCTAGAAAAAATGCCTCTTCCCACTCTCTCAGGCCGATATGAAAATCATGCAGGAACTTTCCTCAAACACCGACCTGGCCCTGCGATTCAGAAACTACGTGATCCTATTGGACCGACTGATGAGAGAGGTAGAAGAGGAACTCCAACAAAACCAATCCGTCCGTAATGAATGGTCCGAATGGCATTCCAACTGGAAAAACGCCTGGCTCTCTCCCACTGGCAACTCCCCTTCTTCCAATCTAAAAGAAAGATTCTCAGTTAAAAGAAGACTCGGATAAGTTTCGGGGCGGCTCCTCGCGCCGCTCGGACCGAGCTACTACGGGCTTCGCTATCGCTTCGGTCCATTCGCAGTGACCCATAGGGAGCGAGAAGACGACCGTCGCTAGCGGAAGGCCAATCTTAAATCGCTGCGATCGGACTTCCCCTTCGTATCTCTGCCGCTTGCAGTACTAGGGAAATTTTCTCTATGTGGGAACTCCTGCAGAATACACTAATCGGGCCCCGCCCGATTCGGGTGGGGGCCGGAGCGTAGCGGTGGTGAAAAACGGACATTTTCACAAAACCCGCGTTTGGGCAATCTGATTTATCGCCGCTTAGCTTGTAGGAGCTCCTACAAAATCATTGCTTTTAATTGCTTGCAAGAGTGATAAAACCCTTATAGAAGGCCTGAAAAATAGGTTGAAATTATGTCTCTTAAGCTGTTCTATCGACTAAGAGGATTAGAATGGGGAGACGTACGCAAACAAAACTTCTAATTTTCATTTTACTCTTAGGAATTCTCACCCAATCCGGATGGTCCGAACCCTTACCAAACTTCGGACTGAAAGAAAAAGAAGCTAGGACATTCTTCAAACGAGGTCTGGCCTATTATAATAAGGGAGAATTCGCTGCTGCCAGAGAAAATTTTGTTCGCTCCCTTTCTATCAAACCAGATTTCGTTCATCCTAAGTTCTTTCTTTCAGAAGCATATTATCTAAGTGGAGATTGGCAAGAAAGTCTTTCCGAATTAGAACAATTAGAATCTTCTAATAAACTCGATCTGATCAATAAGAATCGTTTGGACGCGCTTAGGTATAGACTAGGTGGCGGAAATAGAAAAGATAATTTAGAATATTATAAATCAATTTTTGGGGATGATCTGAGAAGATTCCGCTTCAGAAATCCATCCGACCTCGCAGTTGACGAAGAAGGATATCTTTACGTAGTAAGTTTCGATACAGCTAACGTAGTCAAATTCGATGCGAACGGTTTTCCTATTGAAAATTTCAAAGGTTCTTTTGGCAGAAATTTAGAAGGCCCTGTCGGGATTAGTATCCGGGGAAAATCTATCTTCGTTGCAGACTATGCAGGAGATAAAATTTACGAATTCGATACAAGAGGTTCGTATGTAAATCGTTTCGGTTCAACAGGAAAAGATCCCGGAAGTTTTCATGGACCGGCAGGACTTTATTTCACGAAAGAAGGATTTTTGTATGTTTCCGATATGGGAAATAATCGGATCCAAAAACTTTCCAGAACAGGAGAGCCTCTCCAGGAGATAGGCGTTGGAATCTTAAAACAACCTGCAGGTATCAAAGTTAATAATCGCGGAGAAATTTTTGTAGCGGATCGAGGAAATAAAAGGCTAGTCGTATTCGATCATGAAGGAAATTTTCTAAAAGAGATAAACAATCCTTCTTTTAAGAGGCCGAGAAATCTTTCTATCAGAGATAATAAGGTAGTAGTCGCGGACGAAACTGCGGGACTTTTTATCTACGACTCTGTTTCTAAAACCTGGTCAAGCTTTGATAACTTTAAGGATTCAAAAAACACAGTCCGAAATTTTGACCAAGCATTCTCTGTTACTTTTGATTATACTGGGTCCATGTTTGTTGCTGATTTTAATAGGCATAGGATCGAATCCTTTTCTCCAAAAGGACAACTCTCTTCTAACTTGGATCTGATCGTAGAAAGAACTATCAGTTCGGATTACCCTGATGTTTCTTTAGTTCTTCACGCAAAAGACAGACATGGAATTCCGGTGAAGGCAATCCCTCGAGATTCTTTCCGCATTTATGAAATGGATAACCTTTCTCCTTTGATCGGTTTGACTGATATGAAGAAGTATAATAACAGAGTGAGTGTTTCTATCGTTGCGGAAAATTCACAAATTGTGTCCGAATCTTACGCTACGATAGAAAAAGCGATCCGTCCTTTTTTATCAGAGATCAGAGCAGACGACAAAATCCAACTTCTTCGCTCAGGAAGAGATACACAAACCGCCTACCCTTTCGGGAAAAGTATGTATGATATTCTGAAAGCGTTACGCTCCTTTGTTCCGGAGGAAGAATCCCAAATCGGAAAATCACTCCAAAGAGGTATCACGGATCTATTGGATAGTTTAGGTCCAAGAGCGATCGTCGCAATCGTTTCCGGAAAGGATTCGAAAGCTGCATTCACACAATTTTCTCCCACGAAGATCATTCGTTTCGCAGTGGCTCATGATATTCCGATATACTTCCTGTGTTTGGGAGAAAATGGAGAATCAGTTTCCGTATATAAAGAAATCGCGGAGAAAACGGGAGGAAAATTCTTAACAATTCCTTCCGGCGGAACGGAGAAGAATCTGAGAAGCTGGATAGATTCTAAAAAAGATAGAAGGTATCTTCTTTCTTTCAAAAGTAGGATCAATCCACAGGGAATGGATGTCTATGTCCCTGTGGTTGTAGAAGCTATATTTAGAAATTCTAATGGAAAAGCAGAGACCGGATTTTTTACGCCATGATATTCGGATCCAAAATCTCAAATAAATATATAGGCTTAAAATTTCTTTTCAGGAATTTTATAGTTCTTCTTGTGCTATCTTTCTCCTTCTCCCTTTCTTCCAAACAAACCATAGATTGGATCAAAGAAGGAGAAGGTGCATTAGCTTCCAGAAATTATCCTGCCGCCTATGATTCCTTTAGAGAAGCGGTAAACCTAAACCCACTTTCGGTTCGTTCCAGATTAGGACTTGCAGACGCTGCATTAAAACTTCATAAAGAAAAAGAAGCGTTACAGTCTTTAGATAAGGTACTCGAATTAGAACCTAAGAACAAAAAAGCAGTTCGAGAAAAAGCAATCACTCTTGCAAAATTAGGACGTTACGAAGAAGCTTTTCTGATACTAAGACCGTTCTTAGAAGAAGACCGATACGATTCTGATCTTTTTCCTATTTATATAGAAGTGCAGCTTGCTTCTGGAAAAACCCAAAAAGCAAGTTTCGAATTCCATTCCGCTTATTCCAGAATTCCAAAGAATAAAGAAGTAAAAACCTTAGAAGCAAAAGTAGAAGCATTCGATGGAAACTTTACAAAAGCTGCATCTCTCAGAAATCAATTAGAAGCGGAAGCCTCCGATGATCCTGGAATTTTTTTGGAATCGGGAAAGTTCCTACTGATCTGGGCAGAAAAATCCCAAGGAAGTAAACGAGATTCCAAAATTGCCGAGGCAGCAGAAAAATTCGAAAGATCCGTTTCTTTACATCCTAACGAGGAAGAAGCACTCAAACTTCTCGCAAAAACCAGGATCTATTTCGGAAGATACCAAGAAGCAGAAGAATATCTAAACCGCCTCTTGGGATTATTTCCAAACTCGACTGAGTATCTATACCTGCGTTCTTACGCTAGATTGAAAAAAGATCCCTCTTCTAAAGAAGCCAGAGTAGATCTAGAAAAATTAATCTCCTTAGATGATTTAGATCCAATTGCGAGAAACCGTTCTGAATTGTATGCGTTGGAGAACCTACCGGAAGGGAATTCACTCAGAAGGACCTTGGGCGAATATAGACTCCAAAGATATAGAGCGAATAAAAATGCATTCTTATACGATTTAGCTTGGTATCATTTGATCAGAGCTAAAGAACTTCTTCCAAATCGACCTGAAATATTAGTTTTAACATTGGAAGAATACAAAAGAAGAGGCCTTTTCCCGAGCTACTTCAACTTACTTCTGCTTTTAAGAGATAAATTCCCGGATAATAAAAAATACGGATATTCCGTAGAGAATAATTTGGAAGGTTTTAAAACTTCCTTAAGTTATCGAGAAGGTTTGGTCAAGATCGGAGAATTTGGCATCCAAGAAGATTATGGAAGAACTCCTCCTGAAGTTCTTGTATTCGATCCCGATGGCGAAGATTTTTTAGCAAAACATACGGATCTTCCCGCTTTAGCTGGAAAAGTGCTTCGTCATTTTTTGAATTTTGATCCAAGGATCCGTAATATCGATCTGGACAATATTAGAAAATCCGAAAGTTTAGAAGCGGAGCCTTATTCAGGAGCCATTCATAAAACAGAAAGAAACTATTCTTCTATCAAGAACTCCAAGGGAGAAAACATTCGCTTTGTTGTTAGTGGAAAAATTTCCTTTCAAGACGATAACTTACGTATAGAATGGAGTCTTAGAGATCATAAAGAAGAGAAAATTTTAGGAAAATTTAGGATCTACGCGAAAGGTAGGGACGCTCTCGCAGAAGCAACTTTAAGAGCGAGAGATAAGATTCTGGCCTTAATTCCCGCAAGTGGAAAAGTTCATAGAGTCAAAGAAGACTCGTTGATCGTAAATGCAGGTATCATCGATGGGCTCAAAAAGGGAACTACAGTTTACTTCTTCAATTCAGCTACCCTACTTGGAGAAGGAAGCGTAACTGAAGCAGATCTTTATACCGCAAAAGTAGTACCAAAAAATCAAGATTCTGTCTTAAGAAATATTGCTGTAGGGAACAAAGCATACTGGAAAAAAACGGAAAATTCACCTCCTAACTAAATTCTAATTTCTTAATATAATAGGAGCCAACATGATATTCATATGTCGTTCTGAATTCGATTGTAAGGTTTCCGAATTATTCGGATTTCATGCCGGCCCGGACGGATTTTCTTCTCTAGTAGGTTCTTCTAATAAAGCAAAAGTAATTTCTGCTCCTCCATCTTTAGAACCTGGCTCAAAAGCAATTGTCAAAGTGAAAGTTTTTCCCGGAATTTTTTTCCGTTGGGTAGCCTTGCATACTGAATTAGATCCAGAAAAACGTTTTGTAGATGTCCAAGAATCTGGCCCTTTTGCAAAATTTAAACACGAACATATCTTTATTCAAACCGGTCAGAATTCTTCTATCTTAGAAGACAGGATCACATGTATTCCTCCTTGGTATGCGAATCATTTCCTGTTTGAATTCCTACTCGAAAAAATCATGAAGAATGAATTCCAAACTAGGCATAAAATTACTGCAAGTCAGATCGGTTGTGATTATAGGACCGAGTTCTGCGGGAAAGTAAAAGCGTCCCAACCCTGACTTCGAGTGGGGACTTCCCAGGCTTTATAAAGGAGACAGGCAAAAAAATAACTTGCTTATTAATAACGATTTATCATTATTGAAAAAATGGGACCTTTGGTAAGAAGGCAAAAAAAAGGGCTTAAATCCCTCTTTGCGTTGTTCGCGTTTTGTGGCGGACTCTTGCTTACAAGTACCCACTCTCATTTGGATATATCCGAAAAGGGGATATTTTCCAAACATTCTCCAAAAATTTCTTCTGAAAACTGCTTCCTCTGCATCCACACTCAAATTAATGCCGGAGCGGACATTGTTCAAGAGCAGAAATCAGAACAACCTGTTCTAGAATATAATGAATTTATAATTTTCGATCTTATCCCTGCTCAAATCTCCGAATCGGGTATTTTGAGAGGGCGTGCCCCTCCTTATTTCTCCTAATCTATCTGCATCTACTGTTTTCGGCGGCTTTGCATTTGCGATCCGTTTTGAATTTATTTTGTAAATGAAGAACCCGACCCTAAGAGGTCCGGAGTTTAGGAAGAATGAAAAGTATATTATATAAATTTAATTTATTACCTGTTCTTATAGGCATATTTTTGCCTTTTTCAGAAGTTTTTTCCCTTGATGTAAACGTTCGAGGTATCCTTAAAGATTCGGAAGGCCGACCCATCTCGGGCGCCAAACTTTTCCTGACGGAGAACAAATTCGTATCCAGATCCGGTAAGGACGGTAGTTTCGAATTTCAACATGTTTCTCCGGGAAATTATACGTTAGTTGTTTCTGCTCCAAACTATGAACTCAAAACAGAAAGATTCGAAGTGAAGGATCTGGATAAAGTTTTGGATATTGTCTTAAAACCTTCTCTTTTAGAAGGTATTGCGATCAATGTTACCGCCAAAACTATAGCTTCTGATTTCTTATCTACTCCACAACCTACTACGGTTTTAGAAGGGAGACAATTGCAAAGATTAAGAGGGCAGAATGTTATGTCCGCCTTAGAAAATACTCCCGGAACTGCAACCTTAACCACTGGTGCCGGGACTTCAAAACCTGTAATTCGGGGTTTAACAGGTCAAAGAGTTTTAGTTATGACCGATGGAGTAAGACAAGAAGAGCAACAATTCGGAGACGATCATACTGTCGACTTAGATGCATTTAACGTAGATAAGATGGAGATTGTAAGAGGACCAGGATCTGTTCTTTATGGATCGGATGCTTTAGGTGGTGTAATTAATGTGATCCGCTCTAAGGCACCTACTGCAAAAGACGGGGCTCCTCTTCTAGGCGGAACAATCTCAACAAATAGTTTTTCAAATAACAAACAAGATGCAGGTGCGATCTCTCTTTTTGGCTATCATAAGGATACCAACTTTGGCTATAGAGTGCAGACGGATACTCGAAAGGCAGGTAGGATCACTACTCCAAAAGGAACTCTTCCTAATACAGGTTTTCATGAAAGAAACGTAAATGCTTCTTTAGGAACGGATGGCTCTTGGGGAAATTTCTACGTAGATTCTTTCCAGAGATACCAAGAGCAGGACTTATACGATAATCCAAATGAATCTCCTGGTGCAAGCGCATACCAAACTGTTCTTCATCAGAAAACTCATGTGCATGCATTCTTCATTCTTCCTTTTGTGAATGTGGAATTGGATGCAGCTTATCAGAGAAACAATCGAAGAGAAATTGAAGATAAGAATAGATATATGCCGATCAAGGATGCTTTACTGGATCCTTCTATCGATTCTTTCACCAAAGCAGCTTCTGCCTATCAAGTGAATAAATATGATTATAAACAGGGTTTAAATCTTTCATTAGATACCACTACTGCGGATGCGAAGGTCCATCACAAAGAATGGAAAGGCTTAAAAGGCACTGTTGGTATCTCCGGTATGCAGCAAAGGAGTAATACAATTGGAACCGAACCTTTGATCCCAGGTTATGGATTAAGCAATATTGGATTTTTCTTATTCGAAGAATGGAAATTGGGGGACTTCAGTTTTTCTGCCGGAGCTCGAACTGATAAAAGAAGTATGGATATCAGAGCTAACGCAGATCTGGGAAATTTAGAACAGACCAGAAATTATTCTGCAAGCACAGGAAGTCTCGGAACAGTTTGGAGATTTGCAAAAGATTTCTCTTTGGCCTTGAACGCAGGTAGAGGATTTAGGGCTCCAACTCCTTTCGAATTATATGCTAATGGTGTTCATGAAGGAAGCGGTAGATTCGAGATAGGTAAAGATAGTTTAAGGCCGGAAACTTCTTTGAACTATGATGCTTCGGTTCGTTTTGCTAACGATAAATTCCAAGCAGAGCTGAGCGTTTTTAGAAATAAGATAGATAATTATATTTATTCAGTAAGTGCAGGTGCCATTGATTCTGATTCGGGCCTTCCTGTTTATAGATACAGGCAGGATGCTGCAAAATTAGAAGGGGGAGAATTCAGCTTCCAAGCTCAAGCGACTTCGTGGTTAGTCCTTACTGGTGGCATAGATATATTAAGAGCCACCATCGAAAAAAATATTCCACCGGAAATCGCCCTGAATCCTGGAGGCACCGATCCTAATTCAGTATATTCTGATATTAGAAACAAGTATCTTCCAAGGATGACCCCAAACCGCGCTCGTTTGGGTCTTAGATTTACTACGGATAAACTATTTGGAATTTCAAAACCCTATATTTCCTTAAACGGTACGTTTGTCCAATCTCAGTATAAGGTGGATAAGCTGGAAACTCCGACCCAAGGTTATAATTTATACGATCTTGGCTTCGGTGGAGAAATTCCTGGATTAACGAATGGAACCGAATCTGCAACCTTCGACGTTGCTGTTCTAAACATATTCGATAAAGAGTATGTGAATCATCTAAGCCGTTATAAGGAATACGCGTTAAATCCAGGGACCAATATCACTTTCAAAACAACGATCCCTTTTACCTTGATCACTGAATGAGGAATTTTATGAATTTCAAATATCTCACACTTCATACATTTATAATATTATTATTCGTTTCCTGCACTTTTGATCCGCAAACAAAGAAGGAGAAGGAGGACTATCAAAATCAATCATTGATTTCAGCGGCATTGAATGGAAATCAAAGATCCGATTGTGTTTATTGCTCGGATACGAGAGCCTTTGAAGGAAATTGTTCCTGCTATAAACAGATCCCTGTTTTTTCCTGCGCAGGCATTCCTTCCGGTGAAGGTAAATCTAATTCTTATAAGATTTCCTGTGATGAGTTGGTAGAATTAGGGACTTGGACCCAGGTTTCTTCAGATTCTTATTCTTGCAGTTACCTGACCTGCCCTCCGGAAGCATACAGGGCTGCATTTACGGAAGAAGGTAAATAACTCAGTAGATTGGAAGTCCTGTATTATAATCGATTGTGGTCTTTTTATAAGAACTTGCAAGAAGGTCCGAAGAAATTAAATAATCAGCGGACCTTCTATTATTCGCAATCGGAATATTATAAAGTACTGCTATCCTTAAAAGAGCTTTAACATCCGGATCATGCGGTTGAGCTGTCAGCGGATCCCAAAAGAAGATGACCACATCTATCTCTCCATCTACGATCTTTGCTCCGATCTGCTGGTCCCCTCCAAGTGGTCCGGACAAAAATCTATGAACAGGCAGATCAGTCTTTTCATGGACGATCTTTCCTGTAGTGCCTGTGGCATAAAGATGATGTTTGGAAAGTACCTCTTTGTGAAGTTGCACCCATTCCACTAGATCTTCTTTTTTATTATCATGCGCGATGAGGACGATACGTTTCGTTTTCGGGACTTCGGGGCTTTGCATATTCTGCTCCTAAATCAAATTCGTCGGAAGGCTTTCCGAATGAAACCATTTTATGGTTTATCTCTCGAAGCGGTATCCCGATCTTAGTGTTAATGAAACTCGTTAAGCTTTCATGCTTAAGATCTTTGTTCTTATTTGCATTGATCGCCTCGTCCTCGTATCTATTTTCCCAAGAAGATCCACATGATCGCCCCAAAAAGCTGGAGATCCTGATCCCTGAATCTGCAAAAGAGGGGCCATGGAGCGACGACCCCAACGAATTTAAGGACATAGATCTCTTAGGAGATTTTTCGGAAGGAAACTCAAAACAGGCTTTAGAAAAGACCGAAGAATACTTCTCGGCGGCCTTGGATGGTTTCAGAAAAGTTTCCGATAGTATTAAATCAAAAAGGGAAAAAGAAGAAGGTAAGGTCTTAGATTCGGAAAGATTCCCTTGGCAAAGAAAGACTAGACTGGAAAACGCAGAAAGAGTTTGGAATAGAGAACTCACTAAGGCAAGATTGGATTCGGTCAAAAATCTTTCCCTGGCGATGAAAAATCTAGATAAGATCGCGAATCCTAATATTAGAAAATCTGAATCTTTCCTTGAATTGCAAGCCGGAGTATATAGAGAATTTATAAAACACCAATATGCTTTAAAAAACTTCAACCAATCCGCGGAGTTTTTGGAGAAGTATATTTCATTGGATCCAAAGTTTAACGACGAAGCGGAACCTCATCGTATTCTATCTCATTGTTACGAAAGACTATATCTTTCAGCTAAGAAATCAGGACATCCCGAAGGTATGGATTATTATAAAGATAGAAGAAAAAAACATGGGATCCTATATGCAGAAAAAGCATACGGGAGAAACTCTTACGAATTCAAAAAAGTTTTGGAATTGTTTGCAAGAGAGTAAAGGTATAGCTCATGTAGGAACTCCTACATCTTGATCACGTGTACGTTTGTTGGAATTCCAACAAGAGTTAGTAATAGAAAATTCTGTTGTAAGTTTTGGGGAAATGTGGTAGGCCGAAAAGGCGCTCCCACGGGCCACTCCCCCCTCCCAATGCAGGGTGGGGGCGAACTCCTAAACCATGTAGGAGTTCCAACACTTAATTCTAATTATTCTCTGGAAGTCCTAGTTCTTTTCTAAGACGTTTGTTTTCCTCAACCAGATCTTTGATCTCTTGCTCAGTGTATTCGAACAATTTTGTATGAGCTTCGAGGATATTTTTCATTTCAATCTCTTCAATACTGGAATATTCCAAGGCTCTTTCTGTGGCTTTTTTCAGCTCAAGCGCATGTTTTAATTCCATTGTTTTGAGATTATCTATGATTTCGGAAACTTTTAATCTTTCGTGAAGAGTCAAAAGCTCTTGGTTCTTGAGCTCATTCACTCTCTCAATTGCTTTATTGATATCTTCGTTGTTCTTTTTGATCTTTGCTTCGAACTCAAGGATCGCATGAAGAGCTGCGTTCGCCTTATGAGTATCTTTATACTCTTTATTAGCAAGTTCGAAAACTCCTTCGAAAAATCCTACGTTTGCGAGACAACTATTCCCGATCTCGTTAGCAACCATTTTGAAAAACTCAGTCTGGATCACTCTATCCAAAATGATCCTTAAAGATCTTGGCTGAACCGGATATTCTAAAACTTCAGTTTTACCTTTAGGAGAAAGTTTATTGTAAATTTCTTCCGCCTCGGGAGAGGAGATAATAGTAAGAGCAACGAATGGATGTAGTTCAAAACGTTTAAGGAAATCATCCTTAATCTCCGACCATTCTTTCAAGTTAGTATTCACATAGAATACATTGATGTCCTGGGCATCTAATTCTATCGATCTGTAGTCCTTTAACTGAACCTTACGCAGTTCGATATTAATTCTCGGATGTTTCCATATATGTACGGGGAATTCAGCTCCGGAAGTTATGTGCCAAATATTCGCGGTTTTCAAAGCCGACTCTCCCCCTTACTCGACGCCATAGATAAGACGTCGAAAGCCGATCCCGTCCTTCTAAAAAACGGAAATCAGTATCGATTTTCTCGATTTCTCCATAAGGATAATTTTTTGAGTCCCTCTGTCAATTTTGTTTTTAGGGAATAAAGGGGTCCTTCCATCCGGGCAAAAACGCGGGCAACGGGGGAAAAGAACTTCGCAAGGATTTGAAAGAAATTTACTACAGCGGGCGGAAAACGCATATCGGTTCGTTTTAACATAACAACTGAACCAATGATGGCAATCGCGATGTTTCCACTCCAAGGTCCAAGCCAAACCGGAAATTTGGAATTTTCAGAAATATTCGATCCAAATGTGAAAAGTGCCCAATACACAATGATCAAAACCACAGCCATTGTGAAACTCATTCCTTTTCCGGAACGTTTTACTACAAGACCCAAAGGTAAGGATACCAAGGAAAAAATAATACAAGAGACTGGGATCGCGTATCTTCTCTGGATCTCCACGTCAAATTGAGAGACTCTTTTTTTAGCCTCTTTTAATAAAGTAGTCAGCTGAAGAACGATAGTAACACTCTGAGATTTCTGAGCATCCGAGATTGTAGGGTCGCTCATTATTTTTGGCAGCTCCATTTGAAGCCGTAAAACTCTATCTTTCAGATTTTCAGATCCATCCGAAGGAATTCCCATCTCTTGCAAAATTTCAAGTCCAGGGATCCTTTCCAATCTTCCTGCTTTGATATTATTTCTGATATCGATCAGGGTCAGAAGAGTGAAAGAACCAGGATCCACATTGATGACTAGACTTTTTTTCTCTTCCGTCTTTGGAATATTATAATCCATCTCCCCTTTTCGAAGATCTCCGACTGAAAATTGCTGCTTGGCTCTATCCCATTCTAATATCCATGCATCTTTCAGCCGGATGGATTTTTCGAACTCACCATCAGGCCCCTTCTTCTCCACTAACGTTCCTTTTTTAGCGGATATGATTTGTGTAATATAAGATTCTCCTAATTGAACAGGACGACTCGCTGCACCCAAGGATAGAAGGAACGGATCTTGGTTTTGTGGTATAAATACTGTCCATTCTCGGATTTGGACTCCGGAAAGTTCTCCTGTTTTCGCGTTCACACCTTCCGTATACATCGCGATCGCTTTTTCTGAGCCGGCATTCTGCACTTGGTCTCCTGCGAATTGCCCAGGGGTTAATGCAAGAAGAGGATTATAAGCTAAAACCCATTTATTGAATTCGGTCATTTTTCTGGTATTAATGGGAGAAAGGTAGAAGCAGAGATACGCGACTATAGCAGCTAAGAATATCCCAAACCCAACAAATACCACATAAATCCGGGAAAATCCTATACCGGCAGAACGTATCGCAGTAATCTCTGAATCGCCTGAAAGTCTTCCTGCTGCCATCACACCACTCATCAGACAAGCAAGGGGTGCAGTCGTAGGAAGAATATTTCCCAACAGATATCCGAAATAATCCAGAAGTCGGAAAGGATCCACGCCTTTCCCCACAAAAAGACCGATCATACTTTTAAGCGCGATGGCCATATAGATACTTGTGAAAAATAGAAGTGCTACTAAGAAAGAAGGAATAATTTCAGAGAGAATATAACGATCCAAGATAGGAAGCCATCTCCAGAATTTCTCTCTATCAGTATGAACAAAAAAACCAGGGGGAAGGTCCGCAACACTATGCACCCTTACAGAGCGTAAGTCTTTTCCTTCTGCTACTTTTCCAGCAGCCTCCGTTCCAAAACCTTTGGTATCAGCCCGATGAACTGCTTCGGACTTTTTTTTCTTAGGAGAGGAATCGCCTCCCGAAGCACGGGAGTTCTTCTTCACTCTATCACCTCTCCTTTGAGAGTAGCGCTAGTAGCAAAATTGATCTTAACGGATACGGTTTTTCCGATCAGGGACTCTACATTAACATTCTCTGGTAATTTGAAAACAGTCATTCTTCCGCAAGGAGTACGACCGCAAGCTTCTTTAGAGGATTTTTTAGAAGCGCCTTCTACCAAGATCGGAAAAATTTTTCCGATTCTCGCTTTATTCTGCTCCGCAGAAATAGAAGTCTGAAGATCGACTAACTTGGTAAGGCGTTCTCCTTTTACTTCTTCAGGTACATCGTCCGGATATCTTTTCTGGGCAATAGTACCTTCTCTCTCGGAATACTTAAACATGAATGCCATATCGAAGCCTACTTTTCGGACCATGTCCAAAGTATCTTCGAATTGTTCTTCCGTTTCACCGGGGAATCCTACGATAATATCTGTTGTAAGTCCAACATTCGGAACGATTGTTTTGATCTGATCCACTACTTCCAAAAATTCCTCTTTGGAATAAGTCCTTTTCATATTCTCAAGTACATCTGTATTTCCGGACTGTAATGGAAGATGAATATTAGGACAGAACCTAGGATTTTCCGCCATAAGTTCCAAAAGATGCATCGGGAAATCTTTAGGGTGAGGAGAAGTAAAACGAATTCTTTCTATATCAGTTTCTTCTAATAGAAGTCGAACAAGCCCTGCGAAGTCGACACCTTCTGACTTATAAGAGTTTACATTCTGCCCGAGTAAAGTGAGTTGTTTTACACCTTGTGCAACTAGATCACGGGTTTCTCTTACGATAGAATGAGGATCTCTACTTCTTTCTCTTCCTCTTGTATATGGGACCACGCAGAATGTGCAGAAATTATTACAACCCCTCATGATCGTGACGAATGCCTGGATGCCGTTCACAACCCTAGGCTCTATCTCATCATAAGTTTCGATCTTAGAAAGACGTGTTAAAGAAACAGGTTGTTTGTCGGAGCGAATTGTTTGGATAAGTTCAGGAAGAGTCCTATAATTATCAGGACCAACAACCAAGTCCAAAGGAAGTTCCTGATGAAAAAGATCGTCTCCCAAATTCTGGGCCATACATCCGAGGACTCCAATAACCAGGTCCGGATTTCTTTTTTTCAAATACCCAAGACCTTGGAGCCTGGCATAAATTTTTGCATGAGCATTTTCACGGATTGCACATGTATTTAAGAAGATAACGTCTGAAAGTTCCGGATCGGAAACTGTCTCAAACTGAGCGCCTTGCATCAAACTTGACACGATACCCGAATCGTATTCATTCATCTGACAGCCATAGGTCTCTATATAAACCTTACCGGCCTTTTTTTCTACTTCAAGCACGCTCATAGGTCCAGTTTTGGAGAAGGAAAGACCCTGTCAACCCGCTCGAAACCTTAAAAAAAAGTTTCCTTTCCTGCCAGGATCGGATCATAATCAGAATTCTTCCAAAGACAAACAAGATGAATCGATTCGGAACAGGACTCAGTCGTAAAACTGACTATTATGTATTATTTGGCCTTTCCAGAGACGCCTCTCCCCAAGCTGTGGAAGATGCTTTTCATCGATATGTACAAACTCTAAAAGAACATTCTTGGGTGCCTTGGAAAGACGCGGAATTAAGAGAAGGCGCAGAGGCATACTACCATCTATCGGATCCGGCAAGACGAAAACGTTATGATTCTTCCTTAGATTATGAATTGGTGCTTCCAGACCCGGAAGGAGTGCCGGAAGAATTCGAACAATATTTCGAAGTCCAAAAAATTTCCACACCTAAGGAATACGAAAGGCTATACAAACAATTCCTAATGTTAAAGTACGAAAGAGAAGATAAACTCTGGATCTTCAGAGCTACAGTATATTTTATACTGGCTTGCTTTTCCGCATTAGTACTTTCTTCTCTCGTTTTTGTAGTATTTCAAAAAAACGGCTGGCTCTCCACAAGCGCAGACCTTTTCTATCGTAGATGGGGACTCTTGTTTTCCTGTACGTTTATGGGAACAGCATATACACTGTTCCGAGTATTTTATCTGGAAAGAGTGATCTCACTGAGAGAGAAAAAAAGAGAAATAGAACAGAATGAAGAAGTCTCGGACATCGGACCCTAAAGCCTTAACAGAAGACGAAATACAATATTATTATACGCTACTTCAAGAAGAAGTCACGGAATATAACTGTGGAAGTTTATGCGCTCCTTCCAACGGTGGAATTCCGGTATGTTGCCAAGCGGACAACGCACTTCCTGCATTATACAAAGCGGAATACGAAATGTTATCCAAAAGAACCGACTTATGGAAAGCATATGTTCCGATGACAAGAGAAGAAAAAAAAGAATTCGCCGTATATGATCATAGGAAAATTACATTTTGTGAATGTAAAGGCGTGGCTCATTGTGAAAGAGAGAATCGCTCGATCAGTTGTAGGACTTTTCCTTTAGAGCCGTATTTAGACACGAGAGGAGTTTTAGTTGGATTAGTATTTATGCAAGAATTCCAAACCAAATGCCCTCTAACTTCCAGAGCAAAAGACGTAAGACAGGAGTTTATAGACAATCATTTCCTATTTTGGGAAAAACTTTTGTTTAGAGTTGAATCAGAATATGAAGTTTATACTGATTCTAGTAAAGCGTATCGCAGAAAGAGAAAACGCACCGGTATTGAATTTCCGATCCTATATCCGAGTCACTTAAAAGGCAAAGAGTATCTGAAACAATATATTTGATTGAGATGTTGGAATTCCAACACTCAGCTTCAATAATCAAACATGAACCTAAAAATAAAAAGTTCGAAACTCAAGATCTGAACTTCCAGTGGATTCGAACCTTTTTGAAAACAGGATTCGGGAAACGCAGCTAACACTTTTTTAGTTTCTTCTTCATAAGAATTCTTATGTTTTAACTTTGTTGGAGAAGAAGAAGGTTTAGAATTTTCGAACTTGTATTTTGTGATCTGGTTTTTACCGTCCTTTCCCCCACCATCCTCTACCTGGAAAAAATAGTATGTGTAAGGAAATTCTATCTTATCTTTACCTTCACATTCTCCTAAACGGATCCCGATCTCTCCTAAAGTATCCACAGGACGATAAATCGTATTAGCACGAATATCTACCAAGAATACCCGTTTACCTTTCGGGTCCCAACCCAGATCTGATTCCAATAGACTTTCTTTAGATTTTGATACAGTAGTATTATTATTAGGATCTTCTAATATCTTTTTTAAAATTTCCCCTCTGACTTCCCAAACCCGAACATCATACGCAACTCTTTCTCTTTCGGATCGTTCTGCTCTTCCTTCTTTTTTATCCCAGGAGTCGTTTACCAGATATTTGCGCTCTAAAGTGGTTTTACAGGAAGCGGTTAGTAAAATAAAAAAGAAAAGGAATTTCATTGCTTTTTTTAGTTTTCTATTATATTTGTCAGAAAGCAAATATCTTCTCCTCTTTGCGACTTCGCGTGGAAATTATATAGAAATCATTTTGGCTCACGCAAAGGCGCCAAGGTAAGAAGGTACTATTCTTGCATTTCAACTTCTGTATGACGATTTGCAATTCTAAAGATACCTTCCCTCATAAAAGCCGTTCCGAAATTTAACAAAAACCCTATTCGCAGATCCATTAACCTTAAATATGTAAGAACTTGCTTCAGGTGAACAGGTTGAGTTCTTTCGACAGATTTCAGCTCAACGATAATACAATCTTCGACAAATAAATCTGCCCGAAACACATCCTGAAAAACTACTCCTTCATATTCAAATGTTACAGACTTTTGAGAAACTACTCGTAATCCTCTTTTTCGAAGTTCCCGAAAAAGTATTGTTTCATAAACCGATTCCAATAATCCGGGGCCTAAATTTTTGTGGACCGAAATCGCGGCATCCACGATCTCTTTTGCTGTTTGTTCAATGTGCTCTGACTCCATGGCTTACCTCTTAATAACCAGGTAAAGTTGAGTCAAAAGAGCGCGTACTTTTTATAAAATTTCTTCTTACCTTAGCGGCTTAGTGTGGAAATTCTTCAAATTTACTTAGAAACCTTGATAGAAATGATCTCCCGGACAGCTTTTTCCATTTCGGATTTCACTTCAGGAGTTTTTTCTATCACATAAGCATCGAATAATGCAGGTAAACATTCAGGATCACCTATGATCCGAACTGTATCGATCGCTTGTAAACGAAGAGGAAGATATTCTTTTTTATTATTAGAAGCAAAAGAGATCAAAGCTGGGACAGAAGTTTTGTCTTTCAATTCCCCTAATGCTTTTAAGAGAGAAAGTTTAACCTCGTTTACTTTTTCTTTTTCAAAAATACGTTTGAGCTCGCTAGTTCCAGGATTGAATCCCAGCTTTCCCATCACTTCTGCGGCGCGAGAACGTAGACCCGGATCCTTATCCACATCCAAAACAGTAAGTAATCCCTGGCCACCACCATGAGCACCAAGTTCCAAAAGTAGATCGATCAATCTTGCTTTTAATCCCGGAACGGTTTCCTTTACCAATTGTTCAGAAACTGATTTGGCACCTTGTTTATCATTCAGATAGAATAATGCTTCCGTACAAATTTTCCTAAGATCAGGATTCGGCTCGGTAATCCCTTTGTAAAAAAGAGAAATATACTGCCTGCTTTTCCTATTCTTTAGGATCTCTAAACCGTGAAGGCGAACATCTTCATCAGGATCTGCAGCCGCCATTCTGGGAATATTTCCTCGATTATCAGGAATATTATTCTTATTTAATACTGTAAAAAATCTTCTTCTAAGAGCAGGAATATCATCTGTAGCGAATTTACCTATCAGATTTTGGACCCTTTCGTCTTTGATCCAGATAGCAGATTCTAAAAAATATTCCCTATATACCGGATTATTGGAAACTGCAAGATCCAGAACATGAGGCATCGCTCTGTCATCCTTAATCCCTTGCACATATCTATAAGAAGATTGTCTCACTTCAAAATCAGTATGAGTAAGACCTGCAATGACTGCATAGATCAGTCTTTTTTCTTTTTTACGATCTGCAAGTTCTAAGATCCTAGTTTGGATCTCTGTATTTCGGGTGGTTTTAAAAACGATATCGAGTTCGTTCGCCCAGCTTGGAGCAAGAGAGTCCAAGTCCTCTAACTCGGAAAAAAGTGCCAAGGAAGCAAAGATACTATCTTCTCTCGCATCCGGTTCTGAAATAATTTTGGGAAGTTCTTTTACAAGATCCAAACGATTCTTGGATTTGATCTCGGATATAGCTCTGGATTGGGATCTTCCTTTGGAAAGAACGGATTCCTTAAATGGATCCTTTTGTTCTTCTGCGAAAATACTTCCGCCGAAATATAAAGTGAAGAATAGAACCAGAAAAAAGAATGGAATTCTTTTCAGAAAAGACCGTCCCTCTTGGAGGAATCCTCCAATGCGGCCGTTGCGGCACGCTTATTATCGTAAGCTTCCGTATTGGACGGATCTAAGTCTATTGCATTTTGAAAGGAACGAACCGCCTTTTTATATTCTCCGTTCTTGTAAAATGCGACTCCCAGATAATTATAAGCGGTGGATGCAGTTTTAGGTTTTACTTCCGATCTCACGATCGCTGTCAATTCTTCGATCGCTTTTTCTCGATCCAAAACAGAGTTAGAATCTAATAGAATTTTAGAAAGAACCAAACGCCCTTCATAATCTTCCGGATCCATATGAGCCGAACGATATGCTTCGTCCTTAGCCCTATTTCTTAGATCAGGATCTTTTGACTTATTGTATAGAAGTGCGAGTTTTTTATGAGCCTGTTTGATCTCAGTTGAATTTCTGGATCTGTTTAATACTTGCAACAGTATCTTTTCCGCGCTGGAAGATTCTCCTGTGCCCATATATGCTTCTGCAAGTTTCAAAGCTACTTTGTAGTAATCTTCTTTTTGTTTAAAAAGAGCAGAATATTCTTCTATCGCTTCTCTATAAAATTTGTTTTCTAAATAATAATCGCCTAAAGCTTCCTTAGGTTTGATATCATCCGGATCCAAATATGACGCTTTGCGGAAATTCTCGATTGCTTGTGTGCCATTGCCCGTATGTTTATAAACAAGGCCTAAATTATAATAAGCCTTTGCATTTTTAGGGTTCAGATCTAAGACTCGGTTTAGATATGTGATCGCTTCTCCATATCTTTCCATCTGGTCGAGGACTACGCCTAAGTTTAATAATGCAGTTTCCGTAAAACTATCACCAGGAGTGGAGTCTACGATCCTTCTGTAAGTTTCTTCCGCAGCGAGAAGGTCGCCTTTATTATAATATGTTTCTGCAAGTTGGAATAATAGATCCAAATTGTTTGGGTTATACTTCAAACCTTTTTGGAGAGCGTTGATAGATTGCTCTCCTTGGTTCAACTGCTCAAAACCTTCTGCAATAGATCTAAATAATTCCGGATCATTGGAGCCGGCTTGGTTAGCAAGTTCGAGATATTTTACGGATTCTTCTAACTTACCGTTCTTCTTCAAAACGATAGAAAGATTGTACAATGCTTTTGCATCGTTCGGAGTTATAGTTGCCGCTTCTCTAAAATAATGTTCTGCGGAAACATAATCCCCTCTATTATAAGAAATATTTCCCAAATAAGAATTGGAAAGTGCTGCGAGTTTTCCGCCTCTTGCCCTCATTACCACAAGTTTAAAATGTTCTTCTGCTTGTGGGATCTCACCTTTTTTAAAATAACTTAATGCAAGATTATAAGTTAGATAAGGATCGTCTGGAGAAGAGGAAAGTCCCTGCTTGTACGCATCTATCGCTGCATCCGGATCATTTATCTCGTTAAAAAGATTTCCAGCCATTAGAGCAATACGCGGATCATTAGGCGCAATCTCTCTTGCTTTCAGTGCAGTACTTCTCGCGGCGGAATTTTGGCCGCTATGAGCATACGCTAAAGTTAAATTATAATAAGCGTATACGTTATTTCCATCTAGAGTGATCGCCTTCTGCAATGAATCGATCGCTTGCGGAAATCTTCCATCCTCGTCGTAGATCACTCCAAGAACAGTCAAAGCTAAGGACTTCTCTTGGCTTGTAGCAGGACCGGTTAAAAACTCTGTGCAATAATCGAAAGACTGCTTTCTATAATTCTGTTTATATAAAGTAACACATTTAGTTAGAAGTGGATTGTTTGTGCCATCCGGAAGATAAGGTCTTTGCAATTCTTGGGCAAGACTTCCCTTTGGCATCAAAGGAGATTTGCCGTCCGCAACTCCATTCGCACCAAAACCTGGTCTACCCTCTCTGAAAAAAGAATACCAAATCGCAAGACCGATCAAAAGAAGAAGAGAAGCAGCTAAGACTCCCCAAACAAATGTTGTCGGATTATAATGACGTCTGGGACGAAACTCTTCCGGTTCGTCTCCATAATAGTAGGAAGGTTTAGGTTCTTCCGTCTCCAGGAATATTCGGTTCTTGCGGATCGGGTTTTCCATGTCGGTTCGTCTCGTACTGAAGGATGGAATCCAAGATCCCGTTAATAAAGGGGACCGAATTCTCGCTTTCAAATTCCTTAGTCAACTCGACAGCTTCGTCGATGGTGACCCTGGGCGGAATTTCCTTGGAATGCAATATCCCATAAATGGACAAACGTAGAATACATTTGTTCACCGGGGAAATTCTGGCAAAATCCCAATTCCTTGAGTACTTCTTGATGAGAGTATCGATTGTTTCCGCGTTTTTCACAACACCATTTATGATAGAAATGGCAAAATCCCTTTCTTCCGTTTCTATCTTTTTGTCGTACCAGCGGAACTTTAGAACTTCCGACAAGGCGGAATTCACCAGTTCTAACTGGTATAATGCCATTAATGCAATTTCGCGGGACTTCCTTCTGGAAGAAGACATAGATTAGAGAAGTTTGAGGAGATTTGTCATTTCCACCGCAGTTAGAGCCGCCTCGTAACCCTTGTTACCTGCCTTGGTGCCAGCTCTTTCGATGGCTTGCTCAATTGTATCTGTGGTCAAAACTCCAAAAATCACAGGCACACCATGTTGCACTCCGATAGAACCTACTTTTGCAGATTCTCCAGCAACAAAATCAAAATGAGCGGTAGCTCCTCTGATTACTGCGCCTAAACAAATGATGGAATCGTATTTTTTACTTTGAGCGGCTTTGGATACTACGATCGGAAGTTCATATGCTCCCGGGATCCTTACCACAGTAACATCTTTATCTTCGACTCCTGTCGCATGGAGTCCGTCTAGAGAACCTTTCAAAAGGCTTTCGACTATGAATTCATTAAAACGGGAGACAACAATACAATGTTTTTGTCCCTTTCCGTCCAGCTTGGCTTTCAATTCTTGAGGCATCTGTTTCCTGGTTGCTTCTTATATCGAGAAAACACAAGTTACCCTGAGTGGCAACCGGAAAAGAAGCTTCCAAATCCAAATTCTGCATATTCCTGATCCTATTAGGAGTCCAGGTTTTCACCCTCTCTTCCTGCGAGACCATCCGATCTTTTTGGAAACCGAAAGATGCATTCATAAAAAGTTTAGATCTACCGGATTGGGTCTTGGAATCCTCTATCAAGCTACGAATCTTTAATGATTCTCCTAATGTAATCAATCCGGAAGACGCAATGCCGGAAGATGATATCGCGTCCTATGGAAACCAACTTAGAGTATTACTCGCAGTTTCGCCTGCAGCCATGAGAGACATATATGAGATGGCAGGATGTTTGGACGGAAGCGATCTGATCAAAGTCCGCGGAAACAAAATGACGGATAGCGGAGAAGATATCTGGTTCGGCATATGCAAGAGCGGAGCCCAAGACGCGATCGTATTCAGAGTATTGGAAATGGGAAACAACCAACTCTATTACTTATATGAAGAAGAGCTGATCAAAACCTGGGACGAATCCAAGAAGAACGCAAAAACAAATCCCGACAAGTCAATGAGACTCGCTACAAAGATCATAGAACATGAGCCTGCTCATCCAGGTGCCAGAAGATTATTAGGAAGTTTATATTTAAAGAATGGATATTGCCCGGGAGCAGTTCGCAATTATAGGATCTATCTCCGGATACTTCCCCACTCCGCCGAAAAATCTAAAATAGATTCACTACTCAAAAAAAGCTGCGGAGATACTTTGATTCCTAAAAAACCGGAACCAAAAGAATTTTCGGATGAATTGCCTACGATTGAGGAGTCCGCGCCTTAGAGACACAGAGTTTAGGAGAGTCGCCGAGTTTTTTTCACACAGAGGCGCAGAGACTCAGAGGTTTTTGTAAAAGCAAAATTGGTATTAAATTTGATGCCTGTGTTTTTTTAAATAAAGTACGTTCGTTTTTTATCTTGCGGGACCTGCAATCTTCGAGGTCTCAACATGATAGAAACTAATCAAATAACCAAAGAAATCATTGATTCAGCAATCAAAGTTCATAAGAAAATTGGACCAGGATTACTTGAATCAGTTTATGAAACGATACTAATGCAAGAGCTTCGGGATCGGCAACTGAAAGTCGTAAGTCAAAAATATATTTCGTTCGAATACGAAGGTCACATATTTAAGAATGCATTTAAAATCGATATGCTGGTCGAGGAAGCAATAATAGTTGAAATCAAATCGCTCGAAAAAACCTTACCGGTTCATTCCAAACAAGTTCTGACTTATCTCAAACTAATGAATTTACCCGTCGGGTTATTATTAAATTTTGGGGCTGTTCTGATGAAAGATGGGATAATAAGAGTGGCTAATTAAAAACCACACCCCCTCTGTGACTTTGTGTCTCTGTGTGAAAAAACCTCTGAGTCTCTTATTTCCTCAGTGTCTCAATCTTTAACTCTCAAAACAAGAGTGATCTTGCCGTCCGCTTTTTCCACTACTTCGAAACCTTCTTCCCTAAGAGTTTTTTTGATCCGATAAAAGCCTAGGTTCACGACTTTAGGTGGGTCGGATTTGCGGGAAGAAGAAGGGAAATGTTTCGCAGAAGCATCCATCACTATTTAGTTTCGGCTCCGAGAAGGTCCGTCTTGACCTTGACAGAAAGAAAACCTTTTCCTAAATGAGAAAGAGATGAGGCGATTTCTTGCTCTCGTATTATTTTTAATCCTATTGGCCTTAGGGGGCTTAGCCTTTTATTTTCAGGAATGGTTTGATTCTCCCGGATTTCGCTGGGTCGTTTCCAAATTTTCCTTTTGGGTCTTTCTGTCGGTTCTATTACTTTCCGGCTTGGCGATGCTTCGGATTTTCAGAAGGGCCAAGAAGGCAATTCATACCCAAAGACAGGCCATCGAAAAACATTTAAGTGGAATTCTAGAAGAACTTGTCCAGGACTCCCAGGCATTAAGTGAATTCCTAAAGATAGACCTTCCTCAAATGGAAGAACGTATCAAAATTTCCAAAGACAAACTTCCTAAAGAAATCTATTCTTCGTATACGGCAAATTGGACCAAGATCAGAACGGATGCAGAGGCTTCTCTTAGAGATCTGGAAACTCTTCCTTTAGAGCCGGAATTCGTAGAACAAAAAAATCACGCTGTCTTGGAATATAAAGATCTTCTAAACAAACATACTAAAGCAAAATCCATTTTAGAAAGAGTCAGATCGGACCTTTCACTATTAAAAGAAAAACTAACGGAGAAAGGATGTTGAGAACTATCCTTATCATATTCACTGCCTGTATTATATCCACTTGCACTTCTATCCCGGAGACAAACTTTTCTATCGCAGAGCTTGCTTCTCCCATTCATCCACTTTCTCAATTATTGCCTAAGGATAAAAGTATCCCTTCTCTCTCCATACTTCGCAAAAAAACAAAAGTGAGCGGAATATTACTCCATCACACCAAGGGGCTTTCCAGCGAAGAATATATTACAAAAAGTGCAAATTCCGGATGGTTAGTACATTATATCGTAGATAAAAAAGGTAAGATTTACGGGGTAGAAGATCCGGGAACCTCTCTCATCAAGGCCGCACCAAAAATGGATGCAAGTATGATCCATATTTCTTGGGAAGGAGATAAGGAAGATATACTCAAACGTCCCGCCCAGAAAAAATCCGTACTTTATGCGATCGCAAAAACTTCCCAAGAATTCGGAATACCGGTCACAAATTTTGATGTGGGCGGCCGTTCCGGAATATTCACACATAGCCAAGCCAAAAAGAAATTCGGCGGATTCTTGAATGGAAGCGATTGCGGAAATGAGAATGTTCTAAAAGCGCTTCTCGAAGAATTAAAAGGCTCCTACTTTTCCGAAATGGAATGGAAGGACAGATATGGAGAATGGGTTCTCAGAAAAGAAAAACCTTTCGTAGGACAAAACGGAGAAGTCAAAGATCCTAGTTATGATAAAGGTAGATCCGTCACTCCTACTCCTAAAGCAGAACTGGATAGTATCGAAAAAACTGCAGACGGACTTCTTCTTGAAGAAAAAAGACTTAAATACAATTATAGAGGAGCGATCACTGCTGATTGTGTAGTATTACACTTCACTGCGATCAATGATTATGACGGAACTCTAAGAGTATTAGAGAAACGGAATTTAGCTGCCACATTCCTTGCAGATAAGGATGGAAAAATCTACCAATTGCTGGACTCTCCTCTCCATATGGCCGCCGCCGCTACCGGCACAAATCGAAATTGTTTCCAAATAGAGATCGTAGGCAAGGACACCGAGATGTTACTTGCAAATCCTGCACAAACTGCCGCGGTTTCAAAACTTGTATATGAGCTTTGTCAAAAATACCAGATCCCTTTGAATAACGAAAGGATAGAATCCTTGAAAGGTGTATTCTCCCATACTCAGGCTAAGAAAAAATGGGGCGGGTCTATCTTTTTGGATGCTCAGGACTTCGATCCAGGCGAACCATATATGAAAAAAGTAATAGAGACCCTAGGCGGGACCTATTATTCGGAAAAAGATTGGTATGATAGACATGGAGAAGAATGGATACTTCTCTTTACCGATTTTCAGCCTTAATCGGGCGATTTTTCACAGAAATTCTATCAGAATCTCCGAGTTCCACCATACCTCCAAGGCCTTTTCCCAGAGGAGGAACTCCGGTGCGGGCTGTATGTAATTTCTGTTTTTCAGGAATATCCGACTTCTTCTGACGAAGTTGTGTAGGAGTTTTGCCTGTTACCTTTCTGAATGCATCATTAAAAGAAGATTTAGAATTGAATCCTACAAAATAGCAGATGGAAAGAATATCCTGATCTAATTTTTCTTCCAGAAGTTTGACTGCTTCTTCTATCCTAAATCCGTTAATATAGTTATGAAATCCGGTCTGCAAATGTTCATTTAGAAATTCAGTCAACTGATATGGTTTGATACCCAAGTCTTCTGATAAAGAATGAAGAGTAAGCTCAGGATCCCGATACAGTTTATCTTCTCTCATTAATTCTTGGATCCTAAGTTCTAATAAGTTCAGATCCAAACCGATCAGAAGGGATTTTTCATATTTTTTCTTTCTTACCTCTCTAGTTAAAGGAGCAAAAAAGTCCGGATATCTAGAAGGAGCCAAGAATAGAAGTGTTACTATCCCAGTCACAAGAAGCCCACCCACTCTAAACAAAATATCCAGACCGAACATGAATCCAAAAACCAAGGAATACATTGCAAATACTGTGATTGTTGCTAAAATAAAAATGAATCTTATTTGGGATTTTAACTCCGGAATAGAAATCACTGTTAATAACATTCTATATCTAAATCCGAAGTAAGTGGTAGTGAGTGCGGTTGTTAGAAAAAATCCCCAAGAAAGATAATGTTTATATCTAATATTTCTAAAATCTCCTAGGTCTGAGATGATCGAATCCCAAGGCCTTCCGAAAAAAAGTAACTCTCCTAAGAAAAAAAGTCCAGGCACAAGAAAGTGAAGTCGAATGTCCCTATACAACGTCTGGTTTGGGTATATCAAAGAATGTGTATATAGCAAAGATAAGGGCCCGATAGCCGAAAAAGAAGTGAGCAATAAGAAGATTGCATGTGGATAAACACGATCAATTTCCAAAACCACATTTGCAACTGTGAATAGTATGATCCCCAACGAAAGAAACAGAAGTGCTCCAATCCTGTCTTCTCTGCGTTTTATAGGTGGAATTAACTTTTGGACCACCAATAAAAAGGAAAGGCCACTTCCGAAGTAGAATAAAGGAGTTACCACTTCGGGATTTAACATAGGCGGTATATTAAGAAAATACCAAGGCTTGTCAAGTGTTCTCATCCAAATCAATGAAGAGAACGATTTGAGATCCAATAAAATAAGTGAAAAATTTTTATTTCGAACACTTGCATTTTTCTTAATTCTAAAGAATCAAATCCACTCTTCCCTTATATTTTACTTATTTTCTAAATGATGATTTTTGCACAACTGTTCGAATAATGAAACTCGAACGTTCGAATTCCGTGGCTCGGACGACCCAATTTTTATTATGGTGTATTCTTCTCCGCCAGAACTGATCCGGGATTTTCATATTCCGGACTAGGGAGCGGAAAAATGGAAATGCAAAGAATACGTGCCGCAAAACGTTATTTGCGGTACGCCTTGTTAGGGATGGCTGTATTGGCTGCGGGTTGCCCCGTAGGAATTTTTACGGAGTTCCCAAACCAAGAAGAAGTATGTAAATTCGATCCGATCCGAGAAGGAATTCGCGCAGTGTCCGCATCTTCTTTCCCGGAGCCGGTATTACAATCGGTGCTGGTAAATGGAAATCTTGTATGGCAGACAGTAACGGATGGGCCGGCGTACCCAACTCCTTCTTTCAGCCCTGGCCAAACCATCACACTCAGAGGAACAGGCTTCGGATCTGGACCTGAAATCGACTTTTCTAAAATTATGATCGGTAATACCAGAATTCTGGAAACCGATTTGAGAATGTTCGAACAAAGATTGGACATCACCAAACAGGTGAACTTCGAAGTGGACGAACCTTTGGATAGTTGGAGCAAGTATATTCTTGCTTGGACCGATACCCAAATCCAATTCAAGGTTCCTGAACACACAACTTCAGGGCCTCTTATTGTTCAGATCCAAAAAAGGGTCGGATATAACGATTCTTTACTTCATCCTGGACAACCGCATAACGTCATTGATGCGCAAACTCGACGAGTTACTGACGAAGATTTCAAACATAAATGCGATGTTGTTTCTATCTTAAGTGATGCGAAGGGAACAGTTCCTCTACAAGTAAATGTGAACAACCCTGGCTTCTCTTCCATAATAGCACTTGGGGAAAAGATTTTCTGGTCTTACGACTTCAATATCGGAGTAGCTCACGCGATCCGAAATTTGGATTGGAAGAAAATTTTTGCGTACCAAGCAAAAGATCCTGTTACAGGATACACTGCAGATCCACTTCTTCTGTTCGGTGCTTACCAAACAGTTTCAGGCCAAGTTCCTTCTGCAGCAATCGATACAGTTTACTTCGATCGTTATCCTCAACCCACTCCAATTCCCGGACTTTTAGGTGGAGACCAGAAATTTAAAGGGAACACTAAGAATAGTGGCTGGGCAGGCTATAGATATGCAGAAGCATCCCATCCATACACTGGCAACGGAGAATGGATCGGATTTAACTGCGCTTCCTGCCACGGATACAAGATCACTTATGAAGCTTCTCCTGGAAACACTGTAACTAAAGTAATTCCCGGACTTCCTAACCCTAAATGGTCTATGAAATGGTCTCTATTGGGAGATTTTAAAGGAATCAAAGAAAGTGAGCCAGGACCAAGTTTTGATTCTTCCGCCAAAGATGTGGATAAAACAATGTTGATCTACGTTATGCCTCAAGGAGCCGGTGAACACTCTTTGATCCGTATTAAAGGAGAAGGTAGCGAAACTGATAACGATTACGAGTTCTCTCCAATCGCAATTCCGAACGTAACCAACTATATGGGAGTTAGAAGATCTCTTTCTCATACTGAATCTTATGTAGGATTTGAAGGTTCTTATATCCATTCGGAAGAACCTGATGGTGCTACCGGTGCAATGTATGCGAAAGAACTGCAAGCTCTGACTGCTTATATGACTAAGCTTGACCAAAATGATAAAGCCCTCAGACAAGTCGGAATGTATCGTTGGTTAAAATCCAAAGGTAAACTAATCGCTCAAGCAGGCGCAGATTCAGGAGAAGGTGCATTCGTCCAAGCCGGATGGGAAAACCAACCTGGTATTGCTGCTGCAGTTGCAAGAGGAAAGGCGACCTTCCAAAGAGATTGTGGATCTTGTCATAATGATAAGGTGGGTTTGAACTCTAATGAGAAGATGTTCAAGATAAACGAAGTGGGAAGATTTTTCGCACCAACCATCTATCACAAACAACAACAATCAGTTCGTGCAACTTTCTTGAGAGACATGTATTGGGTACAACATAGAGGTTTATTGAGTGACGGTCACGTTCGTAACTTAGAAGACCTTGTCAATCCTGCTCGATGCACGGAAGGATCCGCTCTTTACAACCAGTATTATACTCTGCATGCACCTGTATCTCCTGCTTTGGGAGGGCCGGATCATCCGGAGCCTTATCCTCCACAAAACAGAAAGTCAGACGTGTTCAGAGCATTCAAATCTCCTAATAACGATGTCGGAACGAAAAGAAACAGATTCATCGAAAGACATAAGTATTTCGTAACTGTTCCTTGGGATCCGGATTGGTACTATTGGGATTACCAGAAGATGAGAAGAGAATACGGTGTTCAAGAGTTGGGAACTGCCCAACCTATCGGAATGCCTGCGGCTCCTCACCCATGGTGTTCTGCCTCGGCGACCGAGGTGGATGATCTAGTGGAGTATATCCTCACTCTCTAACTCTCTACAGCCCGGGGAGAAAGATCAAATACCAGATCGATCTCTCCGGGTTCTTATTTCGGGGAATTCTCCCCGAAATATTTGATTTTCAGAATATTCTAAAATTCTACTCCAACATACTCCTAAGCATCCAAGCAGTTTTTTCATGGATCTCTAATCTTTGGGTAAGAAGGTCAGTAGTCACCTCATCTCCCCCTGAATCCGCAGAAGGAAGGATCGCTCTTGCAGTCCGTATCACTGCTTCATGTCCTTCTACAAGATTTTTAAGCATATCTTCCGCTTTAGGAACTCCATCTTCTTCTTTTAAAGAAGTTAAAGAAGAGAATGCTTTATAGGTCCCTGGTGCCGGATAGCCAAGAGAACGAATTCTTTCCGCAACCAGATCCAAAGCATTCCAAAGTTCTGTGTATTGGGTCATAAACATCAAATGTAATGTATTAAATAAAGGTCCGGTTACGTTCCAATGATAGTTGTGAGTTTTTAAATATAAAAAATACGTATCAGCTAATAGTTTTTGCAGGCCTTGGTTAATAGCCTCTCTATCCTTCTCCGGGATTCCTATATTCGGTTTCATATTTATCTCCTTTTTTAGTTTAGTTTATTTAGAATCATTCTAAATCTAAATCTTAGACAGTGGCAATCTAATTTCTTTCGGAATAAAGATGATTTTTTCCAGATTTTGGCGAGAAAGAAAAACTAAAAAAGCAAGAATTGAAAATTCTGAGAAGAATCAAATAGTTGATTTAGGTTTATGTAGAAAAGTTAAGATATAAGTTTTTGCATTAAGACCCGGGGATTTCCAAGCCCTAATTTATATACTGGTCCGACTAGGCTAATTTTTATTTAGGAAAAAACCCAATTTCTTTGAAGTTACGACAATTCTCGCTTAACGTTAAAGTTCCGACGGAGTCAAGACGATTCAGATAGGAAAACTTTTCTATATCGGAAACACAATCATTCACCTTATCCTTATTATAATATTTCGAGTCATCCAAATCTAACAATACGGAAACCATCAACGCATTCTGAACGGATTTAGAAAAAACCAGTCCGCTATAACCACCGTATTTCTTTTCGTAGTAGATCCCGTCTCCATTAAAAGCAGCATCTCGAATTTTCTCTCTTGCCTCGCCGCCAGTATACGAATCTTTCGTCAAACCAGTTGACTCTATAATATTACATGCAGCTAAGACAAAAAGAATATATAATATACTAATAAGCATTTTCATGAAGTGATTCCTCTCTTTCTTTATACCTTATCCGGGCATGAATAGCGGGCTTCAAGAGCCTATCCTTTAGGACAGGCTCTTATATTCCTTGATCGCGGCAAAAACTTCTTCCAGTTCGGAATCAGTCATGTAAGGAAATAAAGGAAAATTTAATATTGAATCGCAGATCTTTCCGGTCCTATGTTCTTTTCCGAATTTACCTACGATATAAGGTTTTGCGCCCGGTTGATCACTCATTGCTCCAGGGTAAATAACCGCAAAACCGATCCCCTTTGCTTTTAGGGCTTCTTGGATTTTTGGTCTTTCTGCGGGATCAAAAAGAGTTACGTTACAATATCCGTTTTCTTGAAAGTCTTTCGGAGGATGAATTACGTTCACTCCTAAACTTGGAAGAACTTGATAATACTTTTCAGCAGCCTTTCTGCGAGAAGCAATCCTTGCATCTAAATAAGGAATATTCAAATTTAAGAATGCAGCTTGTAGAGTATCCATTCTGGAATTCCAACCCACGTCTCCATAACCGTAATGTGAAGTTCTTCCGTGGTTTCCGAGCATTCTTACTTTATTTGCGAGTTCTTCATCGTTTGTGAAAACTGCTCCGCCGTCTCCTGCTCCACCTAAAACTTTTGCTGGATAGAAAGAAGTAGTAGTGATCAATGCATCTTGGTAGATAGGTTTTCCCTTATATAAAACTCCGAAGGATTGAGCTCCATCTTCTAATAAGAAAACTCCTTTCTCTTTACAAAGTTTTCGGTAATCTTCTAACTTTGCACTTCCCCAACCGTAAAGGTGAACTATGATCGCAGCCTTCGGCTTTACTTCTTCAAGTGCTTTTTTGAATTCTTCGAAATCCATTTGTAGATCATCTGGATTTGTATCTACCGTAGCAGGGTCTGCACCTACGTTTACTACTGATTCGAATGTTGCCCAGAAAGTAGAATCAGGAACTAATACCTTATCTCCTTTTCCTACACCCAAGGCTCTTAGCGCTAATTGAAGCGCATCTGTTCCATTCGCACATGCGATCGAATATTTGGTCCCGGCGGTTGTTGCCAGATTTTTTTCTAATAATGCGACTTCTTCTCCTCCGATGAAGGAGGCGTTCTTGCTGAGAGTTTTTACTTTATCTTCCCAAGCTTCTAGTAATCCCGGCTCGAATCTTTTAATATCTATGAAAGGTACGCCCATTATGGTCTCCTCCGAACAGGGTCGGAAACGGGTCCTAAAAAGCAAATTATTTTGATCTACTTAAGGACCCGCCATAAACGGGCAAATATAGAAGATTTACTTCTTCTTGCGAGCAGCAGCCTTCTTTTTGGGAGAGACTTTTGTCTTCTTAGCGATTGCAACCTGTTCCGTTTTAGGTTTTAAAATTCCATCGATCGTTTTAGGTTCGAATAAAATTTGAGCAACCTCTTCGAATCTAGTAACTGGAAAGAATTCCATTCCCTTCTTCACATAATCAGGTATTTCGTCTAACTGAGGTCGATTATCGGAAGGGAAAATGATCTTATGGACCCCGACTCTTTTTGCAGCCACGATCTTTTCTCTCAAGCCACCGATGGCTAAAACTTCTCCCGTCAAAGTTAATTCTCCAGTCATACCGAATCCAAGCTTGATCCTTTTATTTAACACCAAGGAAAGAATGGTGGTTGCCATTGTGATCCCCGCACTTGGTCCGTCTTTTGGAGTCGCGCCGTCAGGAACATGCAGGTGGATTGTTTTTTCGTTGAATAACTCTTCGTTACCTAATAAATTCTTAATATAGCTAAGAGCAATACTGGAAGATTCCTCCATTGATTTCCCTATCATTCCTGTCAGAAGTATTCCGCCTTTTCCTTTTACGAATACTGCCTCGATAAGTAATGTTGCACCTCCTACAGAAGTCCAAGCAAGCCCTAAAGCGGTTCCAGGAACGGTAGGTTTAGTCATCCTATCATCCGTATATTTAGGAACTCCCAAAAGTTTTTCCACATCCTTAGGCTGAATGTGTTTCGGATACGATTCCCCTTTTACGATCTGAAAAGCTAGTTTTCTTGCAAGTTTGTCGGATTGTTTTTCAAGACCTCTTACTCCAGATTCTCTGGAATAATGATCAATCAGAGATACAACAGATTTTTTATCGATCTGGATCCCGTATGGTTCTATTCCGTTTTTCTCCAGAACCTTCTTCCATAAATGTTTATTAAAGATCTGGACCTTCTCATCCGTGATATAACCGGAAAGACTGATCACTTCCATACGATCCAAGAGTATTCTACTGATAGAATCTAAAGTGTTTGCTGTCGCGATAAAGAATACAGAAGAAAGATCAAAAGGAAGATCTAAATAATGATCTCTAAAAGTTTTATTCTGTTCCGGATCTAGAACTTCCAAAAGAGCGGCCGCAGGATCACCTTGCATTCCGAGGCCAAGTTTATCTATCTCATCTAAAAGAATTACGGAATCTTTTTCTTTAGTAATTCTTAATGCAGTGATGATCTTACCAGGCATAGCACCAATATAAGTCCTACGGTGTCCTTTGATCTCTGCCTCATCTCTCATCCCACCTACGGAAAATCTAAAAAACTTTCTGCCCATTGCTTCCGCGATAGATTTAGCGATAGAAGTTTTTCCAACCCCAGGAGGTCCAACCAAAAGTAGAATGGAACCTTTTTCAGTCGGCTTTAACTTCTTCACGGCCAGAAATTCTAAGATTCTCTCTTTTACATCATCCAGTTTATAATGATCTCTATCTAAAGTTTTTCTGGCTTTTTCTAGATCTATTTCACGAGAAGGAGCAGCTTCCCAAGGAAGACTTTCCATGATGTCTAAATAATTTCGGATAACATTATAATCTGCAGTATTTTGATCCGTGTAGAAGAACTTATCCATTTCACGTTCTACTTCTTCTATCACTTCCGGATCTGCCGGGATACCCTTTAGTCTTTCTAAGAACTTTTCATACTTCTTTTCGTATTTACCTTCTTTCTGACCAAGTTCCGCCTGAATGGCTTTTAACTGTTCTCTTAAGAAAAACTGTCTCTGTTGTTTATCAATTTTGTCCTGGATATTTTCCTGGATCTCTCTTTGGAGACTGACTAGATCGATTTCCTTTTTCAGATAAAGCAGGACCTTTTCGATCCTATCTTTTAGATTTACGGATTCTATGACGGATTGATAATCTTCTTTTTCTATATTCAAAATACTGCATACAAAATCAGCCATCTTACCAGGCTCATTCACATTCAGCATTGTAAGTTTCATCTCTTCCGTAAAAAGAGGGTTATTCTGAGCGAGTTCCCTGGTCATAATTAGCAGGGTTCTCATCATAGCCTTGATCGTATTTTTAGAAGCACCCGGCTCTTCTTCGGGATAATGTACTTTTGCGATCAATAAAGGTTCTACGGAAGTAAAAGATTCCACCTTAAATCTGCGAACAGTGTTGATCAGTATATTTACCGCACCGTCAGGAAGATTTACCTTCTTCAAGATCTTAGCAACTACACCGAAATCGTAGATATTTTCTTCCGTCTTTTTTTCGTTCTCCTCATCCTTGAGAAGAACAAGCCCGATGAAAGAATTTCCTTTTAAGGCCTCATCTACAGCTTTTGCAAATTTTCCCCCTGGAACGATCAGAGGAGTGATGATCCCGGGAAATACCGGTCTGGTTTTGATAGGCACTAAGAATAATTCGGGAGGAAGAATGGAGTCTACCGGTATGATACTTCCTTCAACTTCGCCTATATCATCAAAAAGATCCACGTTTCACCTTCGATTTAAAAAATAATCGGACCGATTCCAGTTTCTGGGCTCGCTCCTAGTACTCAAATCTTTCTTTTTCTTCGACAAGGAAAAGGGCTTGAATCTTTAAGGAATTACGTCAGTCTAAATATGAAATATAAAAACATTTCGACTGTTTTCTATAACTGGGATGAAACGAATGCAGGCTAAAAACCTATCTCTCTTATTTTTGATTCTGATGCTATTTTTTATCGGATGTAAAAAAGATGAACCGGACAATACAAAAGCTCTCACAGGAGCAGTTTTAGCAGAAGTTCTTTATAATCCTTACGAAAGGATCACCCCTCCCACAGAGGATACTATCATAATCCCGAATACTAATGCCAGCTACCAAAGCCCGGGGAGATCGTATTCCCCAAAATGTTTCGGAAATGAAGGAAACACTAAGTTCTATTTCTTCCGAAAATCTGTTTCTGCGAATAATAAAAAATTGCTCATCAACTTTATGGGAGGAGGAGCTTGTTGGGATAATGCGAACTGTTTCGGAAAGAATACCACTACATTTTTCAATTTCTTAAACGCCGTGCCTGACCTATTTATCAAGGTCGCTTTCAAGGGGATCTTGGATGCGGAAAATTCCTCTAATCCATTAAAAAATTATGATGTTCTTTTTATTCCGTATTGCACAGGAGATCTTCATATAGGCTCCAGAGATGTACCCGATTATGACGATCCTTATGTTTCATCCGATCCTGTTGTTTATAGTCATAGAGGACATGATAATGTTCTTTCAGTCTTAAAATATATCCAATCGAATTATACTCAAGTCACAGACGTAGTGGTCGCAGGACAAAGCGCCGGGGGTTACGGAGCAGTATTAAATTATCCTCATATTCGTGCAGTATTCTCCGATAGCACAAAATTCCCAAGCTTCAACAAGATGAGTTTAGTAGCGGATGCTTCTAACGGAGCCGTAATTGATGGATTTTTTTCCGGCATAGTAAATACCCAATGGGGAAGCGGACCGAATATCCCGGACTGGGTAGTAGGTTCCAACTATTTGACAACCGGAACTCCTTCTATCCAAGATTATATCGGTAAGATCGCAGATGCGTATCAGGATGATGTCATAGGACAATATACTGCGGCATTCGATTCCACTCAAAGATGGTTCTTCAATGTAATGGGCATCATTGACTCAGAATCTCCTTCTTATTCGGATTCCAGTTCTTATTTCGGACCTGGAGATGCTCGGGATGTGCCGGACCTTCCAGATAACGGTTCGAATACCCCTTCCAATTGTAACTGGGCAATCAACGCAAATAATGCGATGAATAATACTGTAGGTTCTAAATATTATTTCTACAGAGCTCCTGGAGATATTCATACAATCACTATGAGTGATACAATGTATGAGCTTGTAAGCAATGGTGTAAATTTTAACACATGGCTGAAATCTATAGTTTCGAATGTAGGAACTCCTACGGATGTAGATTGTTCTCTAGGTTCAGGCTCGCATCCATGCACTGATAAAAATTTTGGGGCTAATTCTTTAAACAATACGCTAGGCAGAGCGACCTCTCAGGACTCATTTGACGCAAATAAAGATCTTTATGAGACCTGCTTCGGTCCTTGACATTCTATAAAGCGGGAATAAAATAGAGCTGATATCTTCCTTTTCAGGGCGGTATCAGGCTTTTATGAAACTACGACTGATAACGATCCTCCTATTATTCTCTCAAATATACTGTACCAAAGAAAAAGATAATACACCGGAACTTCTTACGACTGCATTGATCGTAGATCTGGTCACGAGCCCATTTACAAGGATCACCCCCGAACCTGGAACATTCACCACTCAGGTGGATCATGAAGCCACACCTTACACTTATACCGCGACTTTTGATCCGAAATGTAGTGGAACCGAAGGAAATGTGAACTTCTATTTTTTCAGAAAAACTGTAACTGCAAATAATAAAAAACTTCTGATCAACTTTATGGGAGGAGGAGCCTGTTGGGACAATGCGAACTGTTTTGGAAGTAATACTGTCACTTATTTCAATCAGTTAAATATTGTACCTGATTTTGCTTTAGATCTTTTATTCAAAGGTGTAATAGATCAATCTATGGCTGCGAATCCATTCAGAGATTATGATATAATATTTGTCCCTTATTGCACCGGAGATCTTCATATAGGAAGTAAGGACAAAACTTATACGAGTGGGACCATTAAACATCATGGCTATGATAATGTGATCTCTGTCCTGAAATTTGTACAAAATACCTATCCTCAATTAGACCGAGTTTTCGTGACCGGCCAAAGTGCAGGAGGTTATGGAGCTATATTAAATTATCCGATTATCCGAGAAACAATAACTACAATCGATTCAGGCGCCCAGGTAAGAATGTTATCTGATGCTTCTAATGCAGTAGTTCCTACAGCAGCTTATCCCTTAACTAATCCGGCATTTTTCCCATTACTCGAAAGTTCTTGGGGAGTAGAAACAAATGGGATCGGGAGTGGGACCGGTTTCTCTAATTCTAATCTTCCTATTTGGGTGAACGGGATCGCGGCAAATTATACGACCGGTGGTTCGCCTTCTATTAATGATTTCTTCAAAAAAGTAGCTACTGAATATTCTGGAGATATCCTCGGACAATACACAGCTTTGTTCGACGGGAACCAAAGATTTTTTTATCATACGATGGGACAAATCAACAAGATCAATAATTCGGCGCTGAGTTATTCGACCGCTACTACTCCTGATCCGTACCAAGCAGGAAGATCTTATTCTATCATTTACGGGGATAGTGACGGAAGTTCCGTGCCTGATGGAAACTCTTCCAGCTCCAATGATTATACTAGTTGCGATTGGGCCAAACAAGCAGTTTCTAAAATGAAGGATGCGGCTACTAAATCCAATTACAGATATTATATAGCTCCCGGAGATGTTCATACAATCACCACTTATAATGATATGTATTCCTTAAAAAGTGGAGGAGTTAATTTCGCCACATGGCTCAATACTTTAGCAAATGGCGCAAGCCCGCCTGCAAACGTTCAATGTAATGATTCTTCCGGATCTTGTGTGAGTAAAAATCTATTCAATAGCACGATCAATATAAATTTAGGCAAAGCAACATCAGACGAATCTTATACATTAGATCCAAAACAGGATATATATACCACATGCGGAGAAGCAGCCGGAATTGGTCTGTAAAATATCAGAAGGAGGAAATTCCTTCCTTAAAACTTATTCCGGATTGATTTAAAATTTCCTCATATAGATCTTTTGTTTCCTGGTCGAAACAAACAAAGATCAACTTTCTAGGAAATTGGCCCTTATGCTCCAAAATAGTTCTGATAGCAATCGGAGCAGCCAATTCTTTCGGATACGCATAAATTCCTGTGCTGATACTAGGGACTGCGATCGACTCAAACCCACGATCCGAGGACAGTTGCAGAATATTTTTATAACACGTTTCTAAAAGGGAAGCCTCCTGATAATCGCCACCTTTCCAGACTGGACCTACTGCATGGATCACATATTTGGCAGAAAGTTGTCCTCCTGAAGTAAGAACACATTGTCCCGTAGGAAGACCATTCGGATATTTTTTGATCTTTAATATCCTACATTCTTCCATGATTTTTGGTCCGCCCACCCTATGAATGGCACCGTCCACCCCGCCTCCTCCCGATAAGGAAGAATTGGCAGCATTTACCACTGCATCCGTTTGAATGGAGGTGATATCGCCTTTCCAAACAAAAATTTCCATCGCCATTTAAAGAGACTAAAAACAGACCCCTTGCAAGTAGAATTTATATTTTATTTTTATAATTCGTTTAATAATACATAAAGCGTAGTAGCTGTTTGGCGGAAAATTAAGGTCTATACGAGGTTTGGAAGAAGTTTAGAATAAAATAATGGTTATTTTATAAAAGAATGGGGACGTGTGGGCGGCTTGGCGAAGCTTCGGTGACACAGATGCATTCTCGAGCATGGGCGCAAGTTCGCATATGCAAGCCGACTTTTCGTCACGCTTGACGGCTATAGTAGTTCTTTCACTTACCCTGCCTAGTCTAAATTGTTGCCAAATGTTCTAAAACAAATACCTTGGGTTGGAACTCCTACAAATATATATAGAGTCCGAACTAGAGGGAATTACAAATGGAAAGAGACTTTTGGTTAAGTAGATGGAAAGAAAATAATATTCCTTTCCACGAAAGTGAGGCAAACCCGCTTCTTCTTAAATATTTCAAAGAACTTTCTATACCGAAAGATAGCCGCATTTTTATCCCTTTATGTGGAAAAACTTTAGATATAGCCTGGTTTCTTTCTAAAGGGTATAGAGTCGCCGGTGCAGAACTCGCCGAAATGGCGATCCAGCAGTTGTTTCAAGAATTAGGCGTAGAACCTAAAATTTCCGAAGAAGGTAAACTCACTCTATACAGTGCAAACGGTATAGATATCTTCGTAGGAGATATATTCGATTTATCTAAAGAGGTCTTAGGCCCAGTGGATGCTGTCTACGATAGAGCAGCTTTCGTGGCTCTTCCGCAAGAAACCCGTATTCGTTATTCTTCACATTTAACTCAAATTACAAATGACGCTCCTCAACTTCTGATCACATTTGAGTATGACCAAACTAAAATGGCAGGTCCTCCTTTTTCTATTTCAACGGAAGAAGTTAATTTACATTATAAAAGCACTTTTACTTTAAAGAATCTTGCAAGTCAGGAAATGGTAGGTGGACTGAAAGGACATTCTGCAAAAGAGAATGTTTGGAAATTATCTTAAGGAAAGAAGATAAAAGCCCGCATATTAATACAAGCGAGCATCTTAAAAATTATTCTTATTGGATTTCTTTTCGTCTAGATTGAGCGATTGCAAGAATGATAGGAAGTAATATCTCAGGAGTTAAATAACCGATCCAAACTGCGGGAGGTTCAGGCAATCCGACAATAGAGATAGATAGTATTCTTCCAAGCGCAGCTATGAATATTCCTAAAGCAATTAGATAGACTATAGTTCTTTGCACACGAATCGTATAAGCTGCCCAAAAACAAATCAATCCCATCGATAAATAGATCCCGGCCATGAATCTATGTATATTATCCAACCTGGGGCTAACTGTAGGTTCCCCCAAATACATCTGTAAACTTCCGCCAAAAATTGCGATGGCTGCTGCTAAAAACAAACAGACTTGGACTATACGAGTGCTAATTGATACGGATTGATTTGTTTGCATAATTCTCACAATCGGATCGAAAAATCTCGATCCGTAAAGTGTTAAATTCCCTTTAATAATAGATCGATTGTTTTGGAAAGAACCGCTCTAATATCATCCTTAGCATCTTCGTCCGGAAGAACCTTATGGTTCCAGATCTTTAATCCGAATCTGATAAAGAAATTATCCAAAAACTCCGTTTCTATATGGGTCTTCATCGTTGTTTTAGAAGAATCTCTGTCCCATCTTAATACTATGCTGGTCCCTTTTCCATTATTCGCTTTTACTAAAGTTTCAGTGAATTCATAAATAATAGACTGAAGATTTCCCGGAATGAATATATTGATCGCCCAGGAAGGTGCAAAGTATCCGAAAGCTCCGCTAACATCGAATTCTTCTATCTTGGTTAATTTTAAATTCAGGATACCGGAAGTTGCAGTATTGGAAAATCTACCGAGCAATTGAACATCATTGTTTTCCAGCATCAAACCGTAAAGGTTCGCTTCTAAACTTGCTTTCACTACAAAAGGAAATTCGGAAAGAGAGCTAAGTGTAAAAGATTCCTGAGGATAAAAATTTCCCTTTGTATCATAAGGAACAACTTTGCCGTTCAGTGTGAAAAACTTGAAACGGATCTCTCTTGTTTTGGATTCTATTGCAAATTCCGCCAAGGATCTTCCGGAAACATTAGCAATTCTTAACTTAATAAAACCTAAATATTTAATATCATCCAAATAATCACCTAAATCCGGATAATCTCTCATCAAGGTTTGTTCAATATTCCCTTCGAATGTAAAAGCTGTAACCCCAGGAAGTTTTCCATCTTGTTGGACCTTCAACAAAGAATCCAAACCGAAATAATAACCCATGAACTTTGCAAGAGCCGGGAAAGATTCAGTAAAATCGTTGATCGCCTTTCTTGCTTCCGGGTCCTTAATCTTTTTGAAAGAAGTAGTATCAGGTGCGTTGATAGATTTTAGATTATTCGCATCTAAAAAATGTAATCCTGAATCCATCGCACTCAATCCATGTTTATGAGTGAATGGCCCAAGATGAGTTAGAACATCCAAATTTCCCGAGTAGGAATTCCCACCATAAGTAGGATTCGGATTATGTTTTAATGCGAACTCAGCGGTAAAATCACCGAAACTAGGAATGGAAACATCTTTCATACGGATCGTTTCAAGACTTACCTTGTATCCATCGTTCGCAAATCTTCCGCGATAGGTAACAAAATGTTGCCCGTTTTCATCCTTATTCATGTATTCAGAATTAAACAAATTTTTTAATTCGAATCTCTCCAAGGAACGATCCAGGTATTTATGAAACCCTTCTGCTCTTCCATCGTACTTGTTCTTGATGATTGCTGTTTTCAAAAATTGGAAGAACTGTCTGGAGATATTTCTTCCATCTGGACCGATTGAATCCGGGATTTGTTTTAAAGAAAACGCTGCGGATAAGGACAGTGCGGACCCGCTGATCGCAAATGCGAGGACCAATACACGGAGTAGCAGTTTCCCGGATTTTTTTTCTCTTTCTATTCTTTGTTTCAGAAGGCTCATTACCGCCTCTCCCTATTTATAACGTTCGTATTATATAAAGCCAGGAGGCTTGATCTCCGACATTAGTCGCTAATCAGTACCTGTCAAGTCTATAGCAATCGCTACAATGATCTAAGTTAAGGTAAATCAGATAACTAATAGCTGTTTCAACCCGGTAAATTCTATTTTCGTATACTGAAATCGTTTTTGTTTAGATAGGAAGAAGGATTATCCCATAGGAAATAAATTCTTCCGGATGAAAATCGATCTTCTCATTTAGTTGGTGGAAGCGTTCTAATTTGCTCGATTTATATTGCGTTCTATGTTATACTCCCCGCCCGGAGTGTTTTCATGAAATGGTATTTGCGACTAAGCTTAAAATCTAAACTTGCGATCTTGTTCTCTTCTGTATTAATTCCTTTTTTAATTATATTGGCCCTTTCTCTCATCAATTCAGCTTCTAGGATCAATGATATAGAAACGATCAGGAACGACAGATTAATTCCTTTAAAACAATTAAAAACAATCTCAGATCATTACGCAATTTCCATCGTAGACTGTGTTCACAAAACCAGAAGTGGAGCGTTCACTTACGAAGAAGGGATCGAAAACCTAGACAAGGCGATGAAAGATATCAAGTCGGAATGGAATAGTTACCTGCAAACACATTTGGTAGAAGAAGAAACCGTACTGATCGAGAAACTAAAACCACTTTTTGCAGACGCAGACAAGAGTGTGGAAGAAGCAAGAGCTCTTATGGTCGCAAAAGATAAAGAAGGTTTGGGAAATTTTGCGGATCATAGGATGTATTCTATGATTGATCCAGTTGCGGGGAATATAGAAAAGCTGATCTCAGTTCAGCTTCTTATCTCCGAAAGGATTTACCAAAGAGCGGAAACAGAATATGCATTTAGTCTTGCAGTCTTTCTTTCACTTTCTGCACTTACACTTGTATACATTTTGTATGCTTCTATCAAATTTTCTATCCGACTTGTAAAAGGGTTGAATCAAGTTAGGAATTCCATCCGAGATGCGGATTTTACTAACCCTATTGAAGTAGAGGAAGACATTTTAAATTTAGACGAACTTTACCTTCTATCCTTAGTATTCCGGAATTTTCAGGCAAAAGTAAAGGAGATGCTTTCTTCTATCTTAACTTTTTCAGAATCTATTTTGGTGGCTGCGGAGCAACTTTCCAAATCCAGCGAATATCTTTCTGAAAATGCACAAAGTGAATCAGCTTCCGTAGAACAAATTTCCGCATCCGTCGAAGAGATCAGCGCAGGTATGGAACAAGTAACTACGAATGCAGAAGGTCAGTACAAACTCATTCTTTCCTTCTCCGGAGAAATGAAAGAGCTGGATAGTTTGATTACTAAGGTAGGAGATTCGGTTTCCGATTCCTTGGGAAAAATTTCGGATATGTATACTAAAACGGAAGCAGGTAAAAAAACGATGGGGAGTCTCTCCGAGAGTATGATAAAAATTGAATCTAGCTCCGGTGAAATGAGATCCATCACTGCAATCATTCAGGAAATTTCCGAAAAAGTAAATCTTCTCGCATTAAACGCAGCGATAGAAGCGGCAAGAGCAGGAGAACACGGTAAAGGATTTGCTGTAGTCGCACAAGAGATAACCAGGCTCGCAGAACAAACGGACCAAAGCACTAAAACGATCGAAAGTTTAATCCGCACAAGCAATCAGGAAATAGAATCGGGCAAAAACTTTGTGGATAGTTGTGTGAAAGTTTATGCGGAAATTCTGGAAGGTCTTTCTTTTATAAAACTTTCTTCAGATAATATAGTTTCTACTATGAAAGTACAACAAGAGAAGAAGGCGACAATTATCACTGCAGTCAACGACGTAGATTCTAAATCGGAGGAGATCAGGACTTCCGTTAAAGAACAAAAAGTGGCGATTTCTGAAACTGCAAATGCGGTTTCCAATATTTCTGTCACCGTTCAGAATAGCGCTGCGAACTCGGAGGAGATCGCAGGAAGTGCGACCGGTCTATTAAATATTGCTAAAAGTTTAAGAGATACTATGAGCTTTCTAAAAGCTTAGGAATTCTCAGAACCCTCAGTGGTCTTCTTCTCGGTGCGAATCAAATAATAAGTCGGGTATTGCAGGAAAATATCCGAGGTAAGCATAAAGAAGAAGATCACAATCAGTAAAATCTGCCCGAATACCGAAACCATCATCTCTTCCGAATTAGAAATAAGAGATACTAAAAGATCCGGAACGAACATGATCACGAAAGGTGTCCAAGCGGCGACTATATAATCCGAACGTTTAATGGAGTTCGGTAATTCTTTCAATCCTTGGATCAAACTTAATTTTGCAAAAAGTACGGGTAGGATCAAATGCAGAACAAGTCCCAATACAAATGCGAATATCAGATAGAATCGAACAAATTCAGCAGGGAGTGGAGTGTTTGGTTCAGTACTCTGCTTCTTTAGAAACTCTTGTAACTGTGTTCCTAAAAAAGGTTCTATCAATCTAGCTACGATCAAAAAGAAAAGGATTAAGAATAAAGCTAAGGTAAGTAAGAATACAAAGTATTTGGAAAATTCTACAGGCTTTTCCGGATCCATTCCAGATCGGATCACGAATCCGTTTACCACATAAGTTCCGAGTAATCCTAAAATGATCAGAACTCCACCCAACGCAACTGCGCCTCCTGCTTGCATCGCAGGAATTGCACTAAATACTAATAAAAATAAAACGGATCGGACAAGTACTATGAACCGTATTTGTCCTCTGGAAAGTACATATTGTAAGTATTCTTTAAACATCAGCTATCTATCTGTTAGGATTTAAGAAGCGGATACGATAGCAAGCAAAGTTCGTTTTTAGAATAATTAAGGAGAGATTACGAATCTGATCGGATTTCCTTTTCTGTCTTCCAGATCTTCTAAACTTTGGTTAATGTCCTCTAATTTTCTCACGTCCGTAATCGATCTACTAAGATTCAATTTTCCTTGCACATAAAGATCTATCAATTCAGGGATAGCACGTCTATCTGAACCGTAAGAACCTGCAACAGTGATCTGCTTTTCTATAATGGAGAATGGGATGGAAAACTTTAAAGGCTCTCTTCCGATACCTACAAGCACCATTCTTCCTCCAGGATTCATTGCACGAAGTGACTCTTCTATATTTGTCATTCTTCCGGAAAAGTCTGCGAGAAGATCCACTCCTCCTTTGCAAATTTCCTTTAAAGTTTTACCCGGATTTTTTATATCTCTTAGATTTACTACTTCGTCTGCACCATAAGCTGTAGCATTTTCGAGTGCTCCCCTATCCACATCCAAAGCGATTACTTTACCTTTAGTCAAGGCTCTTGCGATCACTACTCCATGAATTCCAAGTCCACCACATCCGAAGATGGCGACATTATCCCCGTCTTGAATTTTTCCTCTGAACTTGATCGCATTATAAGGAGTAGAAACTGCGTCCGCTAAAATTGCACCCTGTTCGAAAGGAACCGAATCCGGTAAAGGGTATAGATAACGCTCTTCAACTATATTATATTCTGCGAAACTACCTTCTCTATCAAAACCGAATACTCCGATCTCTTTGCAAAGATTTTCTCTTCCAGCAAGACAATGAGCACATATGCCACAGCTTGTTCCTGCAGCAATCACCACTCTGTCTCCTTTTTTGATACGAGTGACTTTTTCTCCGACTTCTTCTACTACACCGGAAGCTTCATGTCCCGGGATCTGAGGATAATGTTTACACTTTAAGGTTCCATGTAATACTAAATGTAGATCGGAACCGCAAATGCCGCACGCTTTGATCCTTACCTTAGCTTGTTCCGGTCCGAGATGGGGGATCGGAACCTCTTTGATGATCAAATTTTTTTTTCCGGATTCTAATACTGCGGCTTTCATCAGTCACTCCTCAACGGAAATGAGATTATAAACTGCCAGGAATCGGTCAAGGGATTTGAAGAAGAATTTGAGCCTTCTTCCTATAAGAGCCTGCCCTAAAGGTCAGGCTCTTGAAGCCCGCAATTAAATGCTTATCAATAAATCAAATTTAGAAACGGACTATCAGTTCGGGAGCAAAACAAATACACTGTTCGTTACAGTCTTATCTCGAATTTCGTTCTTGTTAGGTATACTTGGAATTTTTCTATGGTACTAGAATCAGATGACTGCGGAAGACATTTATACACATATCAAAGCCAGCCAGAATGGACAAGACTGGCATCATAAGAATTGTTTCGGTTGTGGACCGGAAAATAAAAGAGGCTTACACGCAAGCTTTCCTTTTCATGAGCCTAGCGGAGAAGTCCGTTTCGCTTGGACAATCGAAAAGGATTTTGAAGGAGCACCAGGTTATGCTCACGGAGGAGCACTCGCGACTCTATTGGATGAGGCACAAGGTGTTTTATGTTTTCATTTAGGTCATTTCGTAATGACCGACCAATTGTATATGCGCTATTATAAGGCATGTCCTTTAGGAGAAGAGTTAGAAGTCCGTTGCTGGGTCACAATGGTAAGACGCAGAAGACTTTACACAAAAGGAACTGTACATTTGAAAAAGACAGGCGAACTTCTCCTTTCCTCTAAGGCTCGTTGGTATGATATGCCTGATCGAGTTTTCTCAAGAATGTTCCAAGGCACCGCATTTCCTGTGGATATCATTCTGAAAGTTCTGGAAGAGAACCAAAAACGAGGAAAAGAAATCAGGAAACGACTCAAAAAAGAGAAATTGAAATCCGAGTAAGTTTATTTTTTGCTCGCATTAATCCGATTCAAGTTCGATCCTATGCTCCGTCAATCTTTGCATATAGGAGTGTAGGATGGAATCTTCTTGGCAGGTCTTTGCGATCGTCTCAGTACTTCTGTTTTTAAAATTACTTTCCACTTCCATCGTTCAGGGTCTGGTCCGGATCAAAACCAAAACATTTCGTTGGAAAGAAGACGCAGAATTTTTTACCAATTCATTTCCGGCCACAGACGATCATACGATAGTCGCCACTGCTAATGGAGTATTCAGGAACGATTTGGAGAATATTCCAATTTTCTTATTCTTGCTGATCGGATATATTCAGACTTATAGCTGGCACGAGGGGACTATAATCTATTCCGGGATATTTATAGTTTCCAGAATACTTCATGCGATTTTTTATTTTCTTCATAAACAACCCTGGAGAAATATCGCATACGATCTTGGAATTTTGAGTATGCTACTACTGTCCGGACATATCATACATTCCGTATTTTTAGCCTGATCACAAGATTCTTTCGTAAAAATAAAAGGATTTGTTCCAAAAGAATCCTGCCAAAAGTCTAAAAACTAAAGTCCAAACCATATCCGGACCTTTCCGGCCGAATCAAAGGAGATTCATTTGATCGAATTATATACCGCAGGGACGCCTAACGGAAAAAAAGCTTCTATTATGTTAGAAGAATTAGGGATCCCTTATACAGTACATCCAATCGACTTCAGCAAATTAGAACAAAAAGAAGAATGGTATCTAAAAATCAATCCGAACGGCAGGATCCCTGCCATTGTAGACAAAGACAATGGGGATTTTCCGGTTTTTGAATCGGGAGCCATTCTGATCTATCTCGCAGAAAAATACGGAAAATTTTTACCTAAGGATCCAAAAGAAAGATCTACTGCAATCCAATGGCTCATGTTCCAAATGGGTGGAGTCGGCCCTATGCAAGGACAGGCAAATCACTTCGTTAAGTTTGCTCCCGAAAGAATTCCTTACGCAATGAACCGTTATATAGATGAAACAAAACGCCTATATTCCGTTTTGGAAAGACGCCTTAAAGAATCAGAATACCTTGCAGGAAGTGAATTGAGTATTGCGGATATCGCCACCTGGCCTTGGGTAAAAGCAAGATCATATATTGATCTTTCACTCGACGATTATCCAAAACTCAAAGCATGGGAAGAAAAATTAGGAGCAAGACCGGCTTTTATCAAAGGAAGTGAAGTCCCTAAAAAGTCTTAATCATAAAGGAGCCGCGTCTTTCATCAGAAATGCGGCTCTTTCTTCATTCCCTCCTTTTTTGTAAGCCTTGGCTAAAGCTAGTTTTCCGGAATGATCGAAAGGTTTTCGAAGTCTGTATCTTTCTCCAAATTCTATCGCTTTTGAAATAGAGCCGTCCTTTCTAAAAAATATGCAGGCAAGTAATAATGCGTCCGTGTCTTCTGGGGAATTTTCTAAATATTCGGAGACTGCATCCGAAGCCCTAGAATAATCTTTTCTTTTATACGCTTGGATGGCATTTCTTCGCAAAGAAGAATCCGAATCTATCGATTCTGAATCGTAAGATACGGACAAAAGACTAAAATCATCCGTCAATTCCCCGAAGGAAATTACTGAATCATAAATTTTTTTCAGACTCCCTTCTCCTTCTCGGACTCGTTTTAGAAATTCGTTCTCATCCTCGTTTATGATCCGAGAACCGTCCGAGTTTTTGCCAATAAGCAAATCATCTCTTCCATCGGAGCCGAAAAATATACTGTCTCCGTTTCTCATTCGAAATACGCCGACTGCAAATTCCGATTCCACATTCTCATATCCTACTTTGAAAATTTGTGTAGGAGGATCTATAAATTCTGCAACCCCATCTCTGTATAAAACAGGCTTAGGGTGTTCAGCAACCACATAGTAAAATACGCCGGTATCTTCTTCTATTAGCCCCATGGATAAAGAAACAGCCATCGTTCCGTCGAAAGATACAAACACCGATTGTAATTCCAGAAAACATCCTTGTAACCATTTTTCAGGAGTTGTATCGGAACTTACCGAATGGACATTTGTCCTAGAGACGACAGACTTGAATACGGTTCCAAGTACGATAGCTCCTCCTGCGCCCTGCATTGATTTACCCATGGCGTCTCCGTTTAGTACTGCGATATATTTTTTATTACGAAGTACTATGTCATAAGAAGCACAGATATCTCCTCCCAATTCACCAGTCCTTTGACGAAATAGGAAAGACTTCTTCTGTTTTTCCATAATCTCTACTTTCACGGAACTTTCTAGATGTCGGTTACCTCCTAAAGGTTTAAGAAGTATAGATGTAAGATAATAATCCCCGTCCTGCTGCTCTTTCAAATCTCTGACAGTATCTAAAGTATTCGAAAGTTCTTCGGTCCTAAGCTGCACCTTCCCTTCCAAATTCCGATTTAAATCCAAAACCTCTGCTTGGAGCCTAACCATTCTATTCGCGAGCACGAATGCCAGAGAAACTATATATAAGAAAAATGTAAAATTAGTGACACTTGGGATATTTAAGATCCCTTGGGAAGCAAACATATCCAGTATTGTACCAAAAACGACTGCGACGAATCCTGCTCCCATATAAACCGCGTCTCGATTTCCTTTTACAATATTGGAAATCTGGATCCAAACTCCCACAAAAACCAAAACGGGAAATATGAAAGGTTGTACGATTTTTTTGTTTGCAAAAGTCCAGATTTCTCCATTGGAAAAAAACCAAAGTAAAGGGATCCAAAAGACAAGCAAAAGAGAGGCGCCTATTCCAACTTTTTCCAGGATTTTACCGAACCTGGACTCTGAACGAGGGAAATACGTTAAGTGAAACAGATAATAAAATACGAATGCCGCGTACATAAAGGAGTATTCGGCTCTTTTTAATATCGAAAGAGGGACGCCTAACTCATATTTGAGTTGGTTCCGGTTAAACAGATAAACTACCAATAATAGTACAAAAACGGAAAAGTAAAGATGTGAGATCCCTTGGGACTTTCTCAAATATAGAAATAGAAAATAAACTGCTACTGTAGCATAAGCAGCAAGGAATAATAGATCCAACATCGACCTTAGATAATATTCCTTTCTGATAATAGAACTAGGACCAATAGAAGTGTGGTCTTTTACAATTCCCAATTCTCCCGAAAAATATCGAGAGATCCTCACAAGAAGAATGTTATCCCCTTTTACTATTTTCCCGGAAGGAATTTCATAAATCCTGACCTTATCGTATGCTTGGGGAGAAAGTTTTTTAGGATCTCCAGTATTTCCGATCAGCACCCCATTCCAATAAACAAGATCCGAATCGGAAATTGCGCCTAACCTAAGAGAATAAGAAAGAGTCGGGACCTTGGGAAATTGGATAACTCTGCCGATCCAAACTTCCTTCTTCCCAACAAAATCAGGAGAAATATTCGAAGGAACGGATATCCTTTTCCATTTAGATTCGGATTGTTTCCACGGAATATCCGTTTTAGAAACTTCCGGGTTTTCTTGGAGAGAAGTCGCAAACCAGATTTTTTCCGTTTCCTTTGCGTCCAAAGAAGTTTGGAAGAAATCGGAGTCGTTTATTCCCTCGTAAGATCCACAACTCCAAAATATACCTAAAAAAAATGCGGTTAGGATTACATAAGACCTAACGTGAAAGAGGTGCATTCATTAATAGACGTTTGGATTTTGAATTCTACTCCCAAAGACAATCCCTAAAGAAAAATTCCAATCAAGGATGTCGATCTATCGCTGCCCCAATCGCTGCAGCAACAAATAAGATCTGCACATAACGGAGACCTATCTGAACAAAATAATCGCTCACACTCATTCCGCTTAAAGGAAGTAAGATCACGAAATCCAAGATCCAATTTTCAATTAGCCAGATCGCACCAATAAAAAGAAAAGTTTTAAACGCAGGCCTTTGAATTCTTTTGGAAAGAAGAAATAGTAAATAAGAGCCTGTTGCAGTTCCTACAAGAAGCATCACTGTTTTGAAAGTGAACATATCCACCAGAAGTTTTCTTTCCGGCGAAAAGAAGCCCATAGCCACTACGAAAGGGACCAACCAAACTAAAAATCCGAAACTAAGTACTCGAACCAAAATGTTTTTCATTCAGGAATCTATATATGTTTTCTTTGAAGAGTAAACCAATCTTTGGTTGGTAAGAAATAAAAAGTTCCCGATTAGGAATCCGTCTAAATCAGGATTTTTTCCGCTAAGGGAAGATGAACCCTGAATGTGGTCCTCCCCGGAACGGAATCGAAATCTATTTTTCCTTGGTGTCTTTCTACTATCTTTCTGCAAATATCCAAACCCAAACCGCTTCCTTCTCCTTTTTCTTTTGTGGTGAAGAATGGTTCGAAAATCCGATCTTGGATCTCCTTTGGAACCCCGGGGCCATCATCAGTGACGGAAACGATCAAGTAATCGTCCTTAATATGAGATTCCAGATCTAATCTGCCTTGGTAAGAAATCGCTTGGAATGCATTATTGATTAGATTTGCCCAAACCTGAGTCAATTGATCCGCCTGTCCTTTTACAAGCGAATTATCCGCAAAATCCCTGCGGATCTCCACTCCTTGTTTTACTTTATTATAATATAGGGTGAGAACAAGATCCATCTGTTCTCTTATATCGATCAGACTAATTCCAGTATGATCCTGATACACATAAGTTTTTAAAGCTCTAATGACCCTGGCAGCTTTTGAGGCGGCTTCTCTGACTACATTACTATATCTTAAAATTCCAGATAAATTATAAGCATTTGCGACTAATGTAGGAAATTTATCTTTATGAATGTCTCTAACTAAATCGGGAATATCCTCTACCCTTATCCCTAATTCAGCCAGGTTTTCCGAGAGGAATTCAGAAGATGGAAATCCAAGATTTTGTAAAGTTTCTCGGATGATCTTTCTATTTTTCCTTTCTTCGGAAGAATCATAGAAATCAGGAAAAATACTTCCTTTCGTGAAGATTTTCTTCCAAGCCTCTCTTTCCTGAATATCCAGGTCTGCAAATTCACAGAGTAATTTCTCCCAATCTTGGCGGAACACACTTTGTATTCCTTCGTTAGAAGAAATAATCGCACCTAAAGGAGTGTTCACCTCATGAGCAATACCGGCGATCAATTGCCCGAGCACAGCCATTTTTTCGGATTGGACTAGCTGTGCCTGCGTAGATTTCAATTCATCCAATGCTAAAAGAAGATCTCTATTCGTATTTTCTAAATAAGTATTTGTTGCTTTTAGCTGTTCTGTTCTAAGAATTACTTTTTGTTCCAGATCCTCGTTTAGTTGTCGGATCTCTTCTTCCGCTTTTTTCCTTTCTGAAATGTCTCTTACGATTGCTTGCAGTAGAGCTTTTCCATTCAGAGTTACGGAAGTTAATGTAACCTCTGCATCAAAATTGGTCCTATCCTTTCTGCAATGTAGCCAATCGAAAGTTTGGGGTTTGCCCGCAAAAGCCGCCTGTATTTTTTGAAATGCTTTTTGAGAAGAAGGAGCACCATCCGGTTGTATCTCAGGAGAAAAATCAACAGGAGAAGCCCCTATTATATCTTCTCTTTTACAACCAAACATCTCTTCCGTTTTAGGGTTACATTCTAAAAAGATCTTATCGTCCATGAGAAAGATTGCCTCTCCCGCGGATTCAAATAATGTCTTAAATTTTACCTCGTGTTCTTCAAGAGCTACTTGGGCGACACGAATGTCAGAAAGTGTCACGGCTAATTTTTCTTCCGTCTTCTTTCTTTCCGTGAGATCTTCGAAAATCAAAGTAACACCGAAAATCCCAAAGTCATCGAAAAGTGGATTCACTCTGATACGGACCTGCAACAAAAGGCCACTTACTGTTGTATTATAAGGACCTTCGTAATCGGAAGCTTCTCCTTGGAGACCTTTGCCGATCAATGTGGAAACTCTTGTATCTTTTAAATTAGAATAAGAAAGCCCGATGATCTTTTCTCTTCCTGCTCTTAGAAAACGTAGAGAAGAATCGTTTGCTTCTATAATTTTTCCCTGCCTATCGAATATCATGAGACCGATAGGTGATTGTTCGAATAGATCTCTATATACGTTTTCGCTCTTAGGTCCGTTCATAAGAATCTGGAAAAAATTCGAAAGCTCGCACAACTCTGTACGAGTGATTTTTCATATCAACCTAATAATTAGGACGAGGCTGGGAGGGTAACGTAGAATGTCGTACCTTCTTCCGAACTTACAAATCGGATGGAGCCCCCATGTTCTTCTGCCACATTTTTGCAAATATCTAGGCCTAGTCCTGTTCCTTCTCCAGGAGACTTAGTAGTGAAGAATGGATCAAAAATCCTATCTTTGATCTCTGAAGGAACTCCAGTACCTGTATCTTGGACTGAAATTTCCCAGTATTCACCTTTTCGTTCCGCATCTACGAATATTCTTCCGGAATAATTCATAGCGTGTAATGCGTTAGTGATGAGATTGGTCCAGATCAAGTATAATCTTTCCGGATCTCCCGATACTCTTGCGGATTCAGGGATATTTATATCCACAATCACCTTGTTTTTCATTTTAGAATAATATAATGTAATAATGTTCTCTATTTGCTCTTTAGGGGAAACGGATTCAGAGTGAGGTTTCCAATCTCCTTCTCCAGATGCATAACTTTTTAATGCTTGGATTACACGAGAGGCTTTGATAGAAGCATCCAAGATCAGTTGGCTGGATCTGGCAATACTAGAAAGAGCAGATGCATTACTTACGATCATCCATCCTCTTTCCCCTTTGGGGATCTTATCCGCCAATTCTGAAACTTGGTCCGGAGAAATCCCTAGATCGGTCAAAGCATCCGCCATTACTAGAGAATTTTCTATGCCGACTTCTTTCAGTATAACTTCCGATTTTTTCCTTTTAGATCTTTCTTCCTTGGAGTCGAAATCAGAATTAACTGCACCCCCCTTTTTGAACAGTATTCCCCAAAATTCTCTCTCTTCTCTATTAAAACTGGAATATTCCTTTAAAAGTTTTTCCCATGGCTCGTTTAGAATAGAACGTATACCTTCGGTGGAAGAGCGAATTGCGCCTAACGGAGTATTTAACTCATGTGCAATCCCTGCGATCAATCTTCCTAATACCGCCATTTTTTCGGATCGAACCAAGTTCTCCTGGGTTTTCTTGAGCTCGTCCATGGCCGTTCTTAGTTTATCGTTAGCAGTCACCAAATAAGTATTAGTAGATCTTAATTCTTCCGTTCTTTCTGCAACTGTGACCTCTAATTCTTTATTCGCATTTCGGATCACAAACTCCGCGGTTGCCAGATCCGCAACGAGCAAGCTTTGCCTAAGACTTGCGATCACTACCATTACTCCTGCAGAAAACCAAATCACTAATCGAATGATCTCGGGAAGGCCAGTGAGAGTTAAGGAAAGAATGATAGCTGCGGAACAAACGATGACTTCCAATAAAGGAAGAATTCTTAAAAGCCCACTTTCTGTTGCAGATTCTCTTTCAATTTCTCCCGAAGAATTTGGAACCCAGGTCAAAGTTCCATATCCTAAAAGCAAGAGGCTTGCGGAAAATCCTGCGTTTGTTAAGGTTCCATCGTCTGGAACAGCAATCAAAAATAAAGAATTCCATTGCAACCAACTGATCCCCATTCCTGCCAGTCCGATTATCAAACATAAAAATGGAAAGTCCGCTTTTAAGCGTAAAGATGGTTTCATCAATACACCTATGCAAGCTGCCGAAAGCATAGATACTGGATAAACCGACAGAGTTAATAACTGGAACCAAGGCCTATCTTCTTTTTTAGAAAGATATAATACTAAGGTAACTGCAAGAACTGCGATCGCAAGTCCTAAGGCGTCCATAAAGGCCACCTTCATTCTATTAGTTGGAACTCTATCTTTTAAGAATCTAGCAAAACCGATGGCAAAGAACGGTCCTAACCATGGATAGAATAGGTCGCTTGGTGCAGGAAAACTATAAAACTTGGAAAGAGCTTGGATATCCCAAACAATCTGGCCAAGAAAATAAGAAAGAAGGCCGAGGAAAAACCAGAACCTGAATCTTTTAGTTTCTCCTTCTGCAGATTTATAGCCGAACCAAGCCGTGATCGTAGCGATTGCGATAGATGAAGTCCAATGGATATTATCGTAAATCCGTAATAATTCCGTTTCATCCGTGAAATATATGAGAACAAATAGTATTAGAACGAATATAGATCCTAATGTTATGGAAAGAAATCCTAAATTTCTATCCTTTGAGGAACGAAATTCTAGTGTGGAAACCAAGGAATTCATGCGGATCAGCGGGGCAAAATCCTACACCTTCAAAAATCGAAGTCCACACTTTTTTATTTCCAAAAGGATGTACCCCGTTGTTGGAGTTCCTACAAACGTATTACGACAAGGTTCTTATCATTAGAACAAGTTTAAATTTAATATAAAGTTCGGGCTCCTTTATCAGGTATATGAGGAAGAAAGTTTAAACTCACAGGAATATATCTACCTCTTACCCAACGAAACATACTCACTGAACTATTCCAAATCCAAGGCATCCAAGTAAAAACATCTTCATCTTGTCGAAGCATCTTCTTCAAGGTTAAAGAAATCGGTGTGCCTGAAGTGAAAATGAATGTCCTTTCCGAATTAGAAGGTTGAAAATAAGTTTCGCAGGCAAGATCCACTCTAGATTGGAAATTTGCGAAAGTTTCTATTCCGGGTGGGGTGAAATCCCCTTTTCTCCAAACGGCCAATATCTCCTCGGTTAATTTGAAAAATAGAGCGGCAGAACGAACTCCACCTTTTAGTCGAACTTTAGAAAATTGTAATAATGATCTTTGGAATTCAGGTCTGGTCCCGGAAAGATGTTCCGCATACTTCTTCCATAACTCGGAGGGGAATTCATTCCAATTTGCATCAAAAGAATGAAAATCGGGTTCCGCTTTTTGATTGGAATGCACCGAACAAATCCCTTTCATAAAAAATTCCGCAGTTTCTTTATGCCTTCTCATTGTCCCGGAGATGATCTTATCCGGAAAATCTCCGTTAGAAGCCATGTACTTTCCAAGGGCAAACGCTTGTTCTTTGCCCTTATCGGTCAATAAATCGTAATCTTCTCCCGTGGAATTCGCCTGCCCGTGGCGAATCAGATATATTACGGACATATTTATGATTCCGTAGTGAATCTAGGATTTACGATCTCTACTTTTTCAATAACGGATTCTTTTATATGTTTCCAGTATTCCGTATCTTCCAAAGATTTTTTTTCCTTCCGGATAATATCTCTCAGTTCTTCATTCCAAGAAGAAGTCAGATTTTTCTTCTCATTCCAAGTTTTAGGAAGTTCGGTTTTCTTTTTGAGCAAGGAAGAAAGTCTGGTAAGTTCTTTGTCTAAAGATTCTTCACCTGAGCGTATTTCTCTGGAGATCACTCCGAGCATATTCCAACTTACTAATGTTTTATATGCGAGAAGGTCCTTATCCCTAAACTCGGGTAGGACCTCTTTCATTAGAAAATCCTGGATTGCTTCCAATAATTCCGTGGCGCTTGGTTTATCCTGCATAATGATTTCCTTATTTTATGGACTCTTCAATGAGTCTCATTGCCTCGTATTCCATCTCACAGGCTCTTCTTCCTATGGATGCGAGTTCTATCCCCTTATCTTTTCCGGAAAGATGACGTTCTGCTTGGCCGATACAACCGATCGCCCAACGAAGATTTCCCATCACTTCCCAATATCTGATCTTAATAGGATCTAGTTTTACACCGGATGCCTTCTCATAGATCTCGTAAAACTCGGAACGATCAGCAAAGCCGCCTGCTTCTTTATTCAGTTTTCCGAATCTCCAATCCCTCATACATAACCAGGTCAGATCTTCGTGACGATCTCCCCAATGTGCAAATTCCCAATCCACAATTCCTTGCAAGCCTTCGGAATTCACCATGAAGTTTCCCGTTCTAAAGTCTCCATGGATCAGAACGACTGCATCACTTTCAGGAGCATTCTTCTCTAACCAATTCAAAATGATTTCCATGGCAGGATATGCTCCATCCATGGATTCCAATTGAGAACGTAATGCTTGGACAGAACCTTGGGCAACAGTTTTGCCGCTTACATGTTGTCCTAGATTCAAAACTTCTTTTAGTTTTTCATCCTTACATTTTTCAGGAGTAACTGAATGGATACTCGCAAGATTTTCCGCTAACTCTTGGGTGATTTGTTTACGAACCTTATTTAAACTTGGATCTTTTACTACAAATCGTCCTGTAGCCTTACCTTGGATCCTTTTCATAAAGTAGAATGGATTTCCAGTGACCGAGTTATCAGACTCTAACCAAAACGGTTCAGGAGTTTTAACTCCGGCTTCAAATGCCATTCTGCAAACCTTAAACTCGTTGATTCGAGACAAAGAAGCGAGCAAAGAAGCTCCCTTATCCGTTCTATATACGGTTTGGTATTGTCCTGATTCAGGACCACCATTGACTTTAATGTCTGCGGAAAAATTTTCCTGGCAGGCTCCTCCCGAAAGAGAAACCATATTAGCGATTTCTACTGTTCCTTGAAGCCTTTTTCCTAAATATGATTCCAGCCTTTCCTTCAATTCGGAATCTTTCACGATCAGAAGCTCTCCTTTCCGGATATTAAATTCCTGCCGATCACCATCTTATGAGTTTCAGTAGGACCGTCTGCGATCCTAGCGGCCCTCGCATCTCTATAAAATAATTCTAATTTAAGATAACGACTAAAACCGTGAGACCCACAGATCTGAATTGCCCTATCTATACATTTATTCAATGTTTCACTTACCTGCCACTTGGCTAAAGAGACAGCCTGTCTTGCATCTCCACCTTTACGTAGAATGTCTGCAGCCTTTAATGTAAGTAAAAAACCTGATTCTATTTCCAATGAAGATTCCGCAAACATCCATTGGATACCTTGGTGATCCGATAATTTTCCACCGAATAATTCTCTTTTGATCGCGTATTCTCTTGCGATCTCCATGGATCTTCTGGCAAGTCCGATCCATCTCATACAATGTGTAAGCCTTGCAGGTCCTAACCGTTCTTGGGAAAGTCTAAAACCTTCTCCAATTTTTCCGAGTACTTGGGACTCATGTACTTTTACATTTTCGAATTTTAGTTCGCAATGCCCGCCTGGGCCATGTGAACCTAAAACTCCGATCTCCTGTACCATTGTGTATCCAGGCGCGTCGGTAGGAACTAAGAACATAGAAGTTCTTCTGAAACTATCATTCACCTTTGACATCACGATCAAGAAAGAAGCACCATTCGCACCGGTGCAGTACCATTTATGACCGTTTAGAATATAATGATCCCCGTCCTTCTCTGCGTTAGTCGAAAGAGTCGTAGGATCCGAACCGGCACCCGGAGGAGGTTCGGTCATTGCAAACCCTGAGCGGATCTTTCCTTCCACAAGAGGATGATAATACTTCTTCTTTTGTTCTTCATTTGCAGCTAAATGAAGAAGATGCATATTTCCTTCATCAGGAGCATCACAATTACATAAATAAGGAGCAATAGGAGAACGGCCCAACTCGCTGAATACAAGTGCTGTACCAACTAAGTCCAGACCTAAACCACCTTCCGATTTAGGAAGATGAGCGGTCCATAACCCTCTTTTTTTAGCTTCTTCTCTTAACTTCTGAACGATCGCCTCAGGCATTCTACCATGATCGTAATCGTAATGATCTTCCGCAGGGATGGCAATTTCGTCTACGAATGCTTTTGCTTTTGCCCTGATTCCATCTAGTTCCTTAGGTATGGATAAATCCATGATATATTCAATTTTCCTTATTTATTCTTTTATTAATTCAGGAGGAAGTTTAAATTTTCCGATCCTGTCGTTATGAAGACTGCCTAAATAGATATACTCCCCTTTTCTTTTTACGGAAGTAATCTCTTTAAGGTGTTTACCCTTGGGTTCTTGGAAGCTCGCCTCAACCACTCCATTTTCATCCAAAATGACTGCAAACCCGTAAGGCTGAGGTTTAGGCCAAAGGAATTTAGGTAGTTTAGCTACGATAGATTTTGTCCAAGGGCGAGGATGTAGGATCTTATCCACCATATTATTTCGAACAGTGAATAAGGCTAGATAGAAATGACCTTTACGATCCGAAGAAATATTATCAGGAAATCCAGGAAGATTCTCAGCCCAGATCTCACTCGTTCCAGCTTTAGGTCCTTTGATCCAATACCTATGGATCCTATATTTATAAGTTTCGTTTAATACTAGGAAATCCTCGTTTTTAGAAAGAGCCACTCCATTTGGGAAGAAAAGATCCTTCATAAGAGTTATGGTCTTCTTTGTATGAGGATCGTATTTAAGCAAACGACCATGAGGAACGGACTCCATTAGATCATACAAATATTCTGCAGAGCCATATTTATCACTCGCATCAGAAAAATAGATCGTTCCATCTTTAGCAACATCAAGATCATCAGTGAATTTGAAAGGGACACCTTCCGATTCAGTGCTCAAAACCTCTACCTTTCCATCTTTGCCGATCTTTAATAAACCTTTGATTGCATCTGCAACTATGATGGAACCATCTCCTAATAATTTCATTCCAAGAGGTCGACCTCCCGTGAATGCGTGTGCCTTCATTTCTCCGTCTTTAGAGATGAGATACACTTTGCCATCTTCACTCGCAGAGTAGATATTTCCATCGTCATCCGGTTCTATATCTTCCGGACCATGTATCTTTCCGAGTGCGATTAGTTCAGCGGATTCCAAAGCTTTGTTTTCTTGGAAGTTGCCAATCAAACCAGTATCGATAGGCGGTTGGTAAGCGATTGGTTGAATAGGAGAAGGTTTGAGTGCAAAACCTATTATGAAAATGATAATGAACGCTGCAGAGAGCAGGAGGATTTTTTTCGTGTTCACGATTCCCTCCTTAGGGAAAACGAATGAGACGCTACTTACGAAGGTCGGGCAGTCAACGTAAAATTCTGAGGTTCCCGCCTTCTTACCAGAATAATTGATTGCGGCTCCCAACCAATCGCCGATATCGTACATGAGGACTAAAAACTTTTCCAGTCCGTTTTGGCATGAAGATCTCTGAAGATATGGTAAATAAACACGGTCTCCGCTTTAAGGAATCCGCTGTTATTTTCGATGAGAACGAACCTGCCGATCAAATGTATCTGATCCTTTCCGGAAAAGTGGGAATCCATAAAAAAGTAAAAGAAGCATTCAAACTTCTAATAGAACTGAAAGAAGGGGATATGTTCGGTGAGATGGCGCTGGTGGATCGCAAACCCAGAAGTGCAAGAGCCATCGCAAAAACCGACGTATTATTATTTGCGATCACTGAGAGCGTGTTCTATAACCTAATCCAGACCAACCCTTCTTTTTCTCTAAAGATGGTAAAGATGCTTTCTTCCAGATTAAGAGAGACCAACCAAACCATAGCTAGTCTTTTAAAAGGAGACAGAAAGAATATTGTAACATCTGCACTCATTACTTTCGCACAGACGAGAGGAGAACAAGAAGATGGACAATACAAGGTACATTTGGCTGCATTTATGAAATGGGCCATCTTAAGAGTCGGATTGGAACATACGGATTTGGTATCCGCGATCAATCTTTTAGTAAAAGACAAGATGGTCGAACAACCTAAAAACGATCCCAGCCATATATTGATACGGGAAACGTTTTTTAAATATACATTGGACCAGTAATTCTTGGCTGAACAAAGCTCACCGGCCAAACAAAGCAGGCTGGATTATCTAGACAATCTCAGATCCTTTGCATTATTATTAGGATTAGCATTCCATGTAGCGATCGTATATGCGGCGATCATTATATATCCATTAAGAAATGATGATAGATCTATAGCATTCGATGTATTCGGAGAATGGGTACATCTTTTCAGAATGCCAATGTTCTTCGTTCTTTCCGGATATTTTACGGAAAGAATCTATCTTTCCAAAACATTAAAAGAATTTTTAAGATTAAGAGCATTAAGGATCATTCTTCCCTTAATTCCAGGAATTATATTATTCGCACCAATGCAATATTATGTGAACGCATTACAAGAAGGATACCAAGGAAATTATTTCAAATTTTTATGGGAAGAATTCTTACTTAAGAATCCAGCTCCTTCTCACCTTTGGTTTATTCTATATTTAGCATTATATACATTTTTATATTTAGGTGTTCGACCGGTAATCTCAAGGATCGGAAAATTTATACTTCCTTCTTCCAGGTATGGAGAAGAAGGATCTGAAAATAGATCCAGCATAAAATGGGAAACATTACTTATCGCAGGAATTTGGTGTACAATCTGGACCTGTGGCATTAATTACTTTTTCCTAAAGGATGAAAAATACCTGAATATAGAACCGGTCCAGTTTATATATGATTTCAGTTTTTTCTTGTTCGGAAGTTTTTTGATCGGAAAAGAAAGTACGATCTTAAAAGGGAAAACGGATCGTTCTGAGATCATTCTACTCGGATTTTTGTCCTTCGTATTTTTCGGATTATTTTATTGGGTAAGTACGATCGATCCGTACTGGTCTTATTTCGGATATACTGGATTCGGGATGAGAATACTTCATATTTTTCTAAAATGTTTGGGCGGATGGATCTGGATCGCATTCTTTATCCGACTTTTCCAACTCTTCTTTAATAAGACCAATAAACTTAGTTCCTACTTAAGAGAATCCAGTTTGCCGGTATATTTAATCCATCATCCGATCTCTCTTGGGATCGGATTTTTAGTAGTGAGCACAGGTCTTTCTATCTGGATAAAATTTTCGCTTCATATTTTCTTTGTATATGCTCTAACTTTTTTAGTGTATCATTTTGTTATCCGAGATTCAAACTTCTGGTTGACTGTTCTCGGAAATAAAGGGATCAGTTTTAAGCGAAATAAATAATATAGAGAAACAGAAATCTTAAGTTCAGTTCTTTTATTTTACTTTAACAACTTAAGTATTCTTTCAACCGCTAGCCGTATTGAATTGGCAGGTCTCGGTCTTTCATATACGATTTTCCCATCTGGCAAACGGAAATACACTTCTCCGTTCTTAGAAAAAACGTCAGGTAGCCCAAATTGGCGATTTTCTGCTTGAGCCTTTCGTATAGCCCTTTCAAAAATTCGGGTAAACTCTTCGGCTTCTTCTTGGTAGACTTTCTTTTTTAATTTACTCATCTTTGTCAATTCCCTGGAGAAAAAGAGAATATAACTCCTGATTCACTATATCATAATTAGATTTTCCGCCAAGCGCAAAACATTCAAGCCTCTCACCCGAATTAAAATACGCTGCCCAATTATCAGCCATAGAACGATATATTTTCCAGAAGTTCCACCTACTTCGGACGAACCGTCGAGCAACAATATCGTCCGGTATACTATGACCACCTTTCGCGACTCTGTCTCGAATCCTTTCTATACATTGTTTAGAAGATTCCAGCACTGTATAAAAAATACTAATCCGATATCCGGACTTTCTAAATTTCTGAATGGTCGCTCTTAGGTATCTCCCTGACAAAGTAGATTCAATAATTAGACTATTTCCTAAACCTAACTCTCTATCTATCGCTTGAAAAAATAATTTCCCTGCTTCCAAATGACCGCTTGTTGTTCCTCGATTTTCTAAACCTTTTTCCATTTCATCGGCATTTAAAAAAATATAACCATATACATTTCGATGCTCTAAGGCAAAGGTCGTTTTTCCGGAACCATTCGGTCCGGCCACGATGATCAGATGTTTCATCAAATCGGAAATTAATTAGGAATTTAGATAAGCCAATCAAATTCTAATTATTAAAATATACTTCTCAAGGAAAACTGGTTCCGTACTTTTTTCCTTCGGCTTCTACCTATAAGCCAACATTAATCTAGTAATTCTACGTATAGAAATTTATCAACCTAGGGTTCATAATTTTTCTGCAAAAAAGCAAGGAAATCATGAACCTCAATCGAAAAACTTGGATCTATATTTTATTATTCTACACGATCGGATTTATAGGCTGCACAAAAGACAATAACAACACCGATCCTTTGATATATTTGGTCGCACTCAATAATCTCTCTGTTGCCGATATCGTATTTGAAAAAGGTTTTCCTGGCTCGGACAATATTCTTACTACAAATAATTTCACAGGAGTTGCAGGAGATTATACGATCACAATCGGTGGGGAATCAGCAACCGGGATAAATCTTCCTGGAGACGGAAGTTTAGAATTTATAATGCCGACTGTCTCTGGTATTACAGAGAACACCACACTTAGAATGGTAGTCACTAAAAACGGAAATCCATTACTTTCTAAAACCGTTAGATATAGACCGATTATAGATTTTACGTTAGGAACACCAAATAGTTATATCAGACCTACAAGTGCAGCTGATCAAAATAGTTATTTCAGTATTACATTAGGAAGCACAGGAGATGTTCTTTTTAATATTTTCGGATATTTCGGAGCCAATCTGAATTTATACTATTATAGTAGCCCGACAGGTTCTAAAACTACGATCATAGAAAATGGAAAAACGGGAGCTCAATTTAAAAAAGCAAATCTTGCAAGCGGAACTTATATTATAGAAGTCAAATATTCAAACGGTATAATTCCTGCAAGTTATAGAACCAATATCGCAAACGGCCAGATCCAAGCGACTTCGGTTTCCAACTGGGTCAGTTCCGCTCTATGTTACGAAAAATTGGGAGGTGGAAATACGTATGTAGGACCTGCTCATGATTGTAATGGTCTGAATTCAGGCAGTATGACACGCAGCGGAAGATGCACTTATCCTTCGGATCAAGGCATAACTACTAGAAATTATTATATATCACCTCCAGGCGGAGGTCCAGGCTTTCTTACCAGTTATGCTGAGTTTACCTGTACCGTTCCGGGCAATGGGTCGACTAACGAAGCGGATGCAATCTTCGAGGATAATTAGAAGGTAAGTCCTTCATACTTTCATAATATTAATATTGGTTTTTAAATTTTAAGGATTGCCAATGGTGCCATATTCCCTAAAATCCGAGAAGATGTCCGTCAGAACCCGCCCTAAAATATTCTTAATAGACGATCATCCGATTGTTCGTTCCGGATTGGAATCCGAGATCAAAACTTCCGGAGATTATGAATATTGTGGCTCTGCTTCTTCCATAAAAGAAGGTACCAAAATTATGGGTTTTGCTAAACCGGATCTTCTTATCTGCGATGTTTCTCTCCAAGATGAGAACGGGATCAGGGAACTTGATTCTATCCGCAAAAAATTCCCGAATATGAAGATCGTATTTTTAACAATGCACAGAGATTGGTCTTATCTTCAGGACGCAATTTCAGCGGGTGCGGATGGTTATATTCTAAAAAGCGATTCGATGGAATCCATTATGGCCTCCATTAAAAAAGTATTAAATAGAGGCAAAGTATTCCCTGGAGAGATCGCAAACTTCAGTTATGACGAAAAACATATCAGAGAAGTAGTCGAGATCGTTAAAAAGCTCACTAAAAGAGAAAGTCAGATCCTGAACTTTCTCTCCAAGGGAAAATTAAACCGAGAAATCGCGGAAGAATTAAAACTAAGCGTTAGAACGGTCGAAGCTCATAGAGCATCTATTTTCAAGAAGTTAGAAGTGGAGAATATGGTAGAATTAACTAGGATTTTAGTCCAACTCAAATCCTTGGATCCAAATTAAGAACGAAGAAGAATTGTAAACCTAGTTCCCTTCCCCTCCTCCGAAGAAACAAGTATTTCTCCTCCATGAGCGGACACAATTTTGCGAATGATAGAAAGCCCGAGTCCCGTTCCATATGGCTTCTTACTTCCGAATCCTGAATCGAAAATATATTTTTCCATGTCTTTACTGAAACCTTCACCATTGTCTTCGAAGATCAAATAAACAACATTCTCTTCTTTTTCGATACGGATAGAAAAGATACCTTTCTCGTCGGTTGCCTCTGCAGCGTTTTTTGCCAGATTAAAGATCAATCTGCGAATACGAAGTGGGTCTAACCGGATACTTCCCTTTGCACTTATCTTAGAAACCAGTTTCATCTGAGTGGATTGGAAGAAGGTCCCTAAATCTTCAAAAATTTCCTTGAAGTAAGTTTTTATATCTATGTTCTGCAGATCCAAGATAATTCTATTTTTAGAAAAATCTAATATATCTAAGGTAAGATTCGTAAGCGCATCCACTTCCTTCTCTGCTTGAAAGAGAATATTACTTTTAGATTTACCTTTTTGAGAACCTATGTTTTTTAGATTTTGGCGGATCATTGCGATCGGATGACCCAAATCATGCACGATTTCTGCGGAAAGTTCTCCAATGATGGCAAGCTTCTCTCTATCCTGTCTTGCAATATTACGAACTGAAAATGCAAGTGCATCCGCAATTCCTCTCACCCAATCCACCTGAGAATCCTCAGAGTATCCTTCGAAAGGAAGATCAAAGATCAATTTGTAAAGCTGCTCATCCTGAACGGAGATGATCAGCCTATTATTTTGGATCATTGGTTTGGCAAGAGAAGAAGGGTCCAGACCTAAAAGATCCTGCACATCATATTTATAAACTTCTACAGTTTCCAAATTTCCTGAAGAAGAGATAGAATATCTTTTCCAAACCGAAGAATTCGGTTCTTCTAAATACACAAAAACCGTTTCTTCTTTCCCATTTTCATGAAGCATCTTTAAGACTGTATCCGCGGCCTTATCATAGGAAGAAGATTGCATGATCTCTCTCGTAGAAAACACAAGAGATTTCATTTTGGTTCCCAATATATCGGAACGTTTGAATGCCTCTGAGAAAATTTTGGAGATCAGAATGGAATACCCAAGTATCAGTGCAACTTCTCCATATTGGATTAAGTAAATACTTTTCCAAAACCCGAGAAAGAACATAATATCATTCAATGTGGCTAAACTGATCACTAAATAACCCGCAAATAGAATACGTCCGCCTTCTATTTTTCTTTTCAGACCGATTGAAAGCAGAACTATCCAAATGGGCATCGTGACCAAAGGCATGTACAATGCGATCGGAAGAAGTGTGAGAGTATAATATTTATTCGGAAAAAATAATACAATAAAGACCGCTACATAATAAGGAATACAGATGTATTGACCGAACCTTTTCCAGAAATCAGTCTTACAGTATCTATACAAAAAAGCGTATAGAGTAGGCCCGGATGCGTATACGCTGATATACTCCAAACGATTTGGAAGCTCCCAAGAAATTCCCTGCAAAAATTCGTATGCTAGTCTGGAATCCCCAATCGTTAAAGAACGGATCATGATCAGAAAACAATGGAATGCGAATAATATGTGAGCGGATTCGGTCCTTCTAAAAAAATAAAAGAATATATTATAAAAAGACATCGTGGCCGCGATTAACACCAAGGCCCATTCTATATCTCTTCGTTTCTGAATATTCTCTAAAACATTTTCCCATTCTCCTAATTGAATGGAATTCCAAACTCCTCCCCATCTGTTTTGAAAATTGGAAACATGGAATACCAACTCCAGATTTTCCGAATCAGGAACCAAAGAAATTTTTAACTCGTATTTTGCTTTCGCTTCTGATTCTGATTTTCCTAAAGAACCTACACTGGCGATCTTCTTTCCATTTGCATAAAGTATATAAGAAGTTCCTATATCAGGAATTTTGAGAGCGAATGTTTGTTTCCTTTCTCCAAGTTTTAATTTAATTCGATAGGTTGCGTAGCCATGGCCTGCGGAATTTGGATCCTTAGAATATTTTTCCGACCAAACAGAAGGGAGAGTTACTAATTTTTTTTTGGATTTGAATTTCGGATCGGAGAAGTCACCGGGTAAAATAAATTCTTCCCAATAAAATTCCCATTCTCCATCCAATGAAACGACCTTACCGTCTTTAAAAGAATGTTTGCTTAAATCCAATATTCCATTCTTCGCGGAAGAATGTTCCGAACCCGATCCGATGAAACCGCATTGAAAAATAAAGGAAGAGATTAGGAGGGCAAAGAAGGTAGTTTTTCCGAATCTCACACAGCAAATCTGAGTGGAATCTTGAAATCCGTAAATGCAAAACCTGTCGGTTATTCTAAAAATCCCTTGCCAGAGAATCTCGAATAAAAATCATGTCTCTTACCGGGCCTGTAGCTCAGTTGGTTAGAGCACGCGCTTGATAAGCGCGGGGTCATAAGTTCAAGTCTTATCAGGCCCAGGTAAAAACGGTTTAGAAAGAGTGGAGTCGGATTTCCGGCACTTCCAAACCGGTTCCAAATTCCACTCATCCCTGATAAAAGGGGCGTTAGCTCAGCTGGGAGAGCATCTGATTTGCATTCAGAAGGTCATCGGTTCGATCCCGATACGCTCCAATCTTCTTATTTTCCTTTCCTGAAAAAAGCTGGATATAAACTGATTCGAAGCAAGAATTCGGATCATGAAACTTTCCTTCTATAGATCCTTTCTAATCCCGGCGATTTCACTCATATTCTTCAGCATTTCCTGCGACGATATCCGACGTCTGCTAGTGGCCAATGTGGATGACATGGCAAAATACAAAGCAGAAGGAAAAGAATCTGGTTTGGTTGCTACCTTCAATCAAAACGACGAAAAAAGAAAGAAGATCAGTATCAGCCTTACCACTATCGGAAAAGGTTTCGAACAACCTGTGGACTTACTCATGATCCCTGGCCCGGATATTTTCTTAGTAGCGGAAAAGACCGGAGCACTTAAATGGTTGGACCCGAAAGACGGAAGTTCAGGTATATTATTAAAACTTGATGGAATTTCGACAGACTCCGAACAAGGACTACTTGGAGTAGTTCTACATCCTGAATTCCCGGAAAAACCACTTCTTTATTTAAACTATGTTGCTAAGAAAAATGGAGAAACGAGCAGAGTTTCAGAATGGACCATAGACCTTCCTAAAGATCCTAAAAAAGCAAAACTTTCCAAAGAGAGGATCTTAATGGAGGTTAAACAACCCTACGGAAATCATAACGCAGGACAATTGGCATTCGGAAAAGACGGTTTGTTATACATCGCTTGGGGAGACGGGGGATGGATGGGAGATCCGAAAGGTAACGGACAAAATCCCTCTACATTCTTAGGTTCTGTTCTAAGAGTTGACGTGAACTCTAAGGATCCAGGCAAAGAATATTCTGTGCCAAAAGATAATCCTTTCTTAAAAGATCCTTCTTTTAAACCGGAAACATTCGCTTACGGTTTCAGAAACCCTTGGAGATATTCTTTTGATCCATCCGGAAGATTGATCATTGCGGATGTTGGCCAAGATCTATTCGAAGAAATTGATATAGTAGAAGCTGGAAAAAATTACGGTTGGAACAAAATGGAAGCTACTCATTGTTTCGAACCTAAAACAGACTGCGATAAAAAAGGATTAACGGATCCAGTTTACGAATACGGAAGAGAAGATGGAAGCTCCATTACAGGTGGTTACGTAGTCACTAACGATCGTATTTCTGATCTTCATGGTAAATATGTATTCGGGGATTTCGTATCCGGTAGGCTCTGGGCAATCGATCTTCCGAAAGACGGAAGTCCGGTAAAAGAAGCCTACTCTCTAGGAAAATGGCCCGTATTAATTTCCAGTTTTGGAAAAGATGCAAGAGGGTCTGTTTATATCGCAGACTTTGGAGCAGGACAGATACTTAGGATTGATCCGGGAAAATAATGTATACTCCGGAACATTTTAAATTAGAAAATATTGATATAATCCATGAGATCATCGGCAAATACCCATTTGCCGTTTTGATCTCTACAAGCGGGGAAGGCCCTGAGGCAACTCATCTCCCTATCCTTCTTTCGAAAGACAAATCCAGTTTAGTCGGCCATATGGCTTCCGGAAATCCTCTTTTACAAGAGACCTCTCAAGTCTTATGCGTATTCCATGGACCTCATGCATATATTTCTCCGAGCTGGTACGAATCGGAACAAACTGTTCCGACTTGGAATTATCTCTCAGTACATGCCAAGGGTACATTACGTCTTTTAGATAAGGATAAAACCGAAAAAGTATTACAAGATTCCATTCAATATTTCGAATCAGGAAATTCAGGCTATAACTATCAATCTCCTAAACCGGAGATTAGAAATTCTCTTTTAGGTAAAATAAAAGGATTTGAGATCTATAATCTAAGCTATGAAGCAAAATTAAAACTCAGCCAAAATCATTCCTTGGAAAGAAGAAAAAGAGTGATAGATACTTTGGAACTTTCTGAACTAGACCAAGATATCGAATTGGCAGAATGGATGAGAAGGATAAACAATATCCAAAAATTTTAGTATCTGGAAGTGGAAAATTTCCACAGATCTATCTTACCTTGATTCTCTTTTATAAACTCCAGACTTTTTTCGGGATTTTCAAAGGTATAGATAGGGACCTTATCACAATAAGAGATCGAAATTGGTTCACCCAATTTTTTTCTTACGATCTTTTCATCCACACCATCTATGATCGCGAAAGTATAAGGTGGGTTTTCTCTTTCGAACCAGTTTAAATTATTCTGCCAATAGAATAACATTAGATCATATAGATAATCATCAGGTTCCAAAACTTTTTTGGAGAAGATCCTCATTGGCCTTACATACCAAAAACTGGCAACTCCCCTCTTCCAATGATGTTTGTCCGCAAGTTCGTCAAGACAGGCCAGCTTTGTTGGATAATGAGCCAGTCCAAGCCCCTTAGAATAAGAAGAATAAATCCCGAAAAGGATTCCTAAAAAACATAAACAACCAAATGTAAACTTCGCTATTGGAATATATGAAATCCTTAAAATACAAACTGCACTAATTCCTAAAAATCCAAGTAGGATCTCTCCGAAATATCGATCTATCCCTTGGATACCCGACTTTCCTGTTAGCCCAAAAATAAATCCATATAGCAAAAAAACAAAAGGAACTATAATTCCTAAAATTAAGAAAAGATGGATCGGCTTATTTAAATTTGCTCCTTCTTTCTTTTTTGGTAAAAACTTTAAAATACCAAATAAGAAAATGATCAGAACAAGATAGATCCAATTTTCCTTACATAAATAGTAGAAAGAATGAAAGAAGTTCTCCCATTTCCAACCAGCAATTGCCTCTCCTAATTTTTTAGGTGCTGCAGTTCCAGGAAATAAGACGAAACTGTTCTTGCGTAAAATTTGGAAAACGATCCTGGAAACTACAATTCCCAAAAATACGGGAAAGTACGTGTATACGATTTTTTGGAGTCTATGAACGGATCTTTCTTTAAATAACCAATCGAATAGATGTAAACTTAAGGCAGGAATCAGAAAGTATGGAATAAAAAGAAGATCACTTAAAGAGAATAAGAATACTGATCCGGCAACCAAAACAAAACTTTTTTTGGAGTTATATTCTTCCCAATGGAAAAAAAATCCCCAGGCCCAACATAAGACTACTAAATTCCCTCCATGGAATCCAGGTAAAAATACGAATAGATCTTGTTTAAATAAAATTAATATAATCCCTATCAAAAAACCGAACGATAAAACAAGACTGGATATTTCATAAGAAATTTTTTCTTTCGTGAACTTCTGTAAAAGAAATAAGATCCCGAACAAAAGAAAGATCCATTGAAATGCAGAGTAAGATAAATGGGTCAGTTCCCAGCCACCATTCTCAAGTGATAAAAAAATGGTTCTAAGTGCAAAATACTGAACCAAATCAGGGAAAAAATACAAGGCGGGGGTCCAGCCAAAACCCTTCAAAGATATTAAAAAGTTTGCTCCGGGTTTTAGAAAAAGTTCCTGGTAAATTACTGAAAAGAAAAGAGAATCAGAGTTATAAAAGAAGTCAGCGAGTCTTGGATCGACTGCCACTCTCCCTAAGGAGACGCAGAACCCTAAAAGGCCGAGTGCAGCCGTGATAAAAAAGAAAACTCGATTTTTTGTATTGAGTCCTTGCAAAAAATCCATCCAGCAGGAGTTTTCTTTTTAGATCAGAGCAGGCAAGCCGATTTCCAAATCTGTGAGAGTTATGAAAGGCCTATTATCTTTTGTCCCTAAATATTTTGATTGGTTGAACAATAATGCTCCACAAGGAGAGGCCGAAAAATATCCGGAAACAAATTCAGAATTCGAAAGTTCTATTCCCGGTATCTACATCTCCGGCGACCTAACAGGTATCCCTCTTCTAAAATACTCGGTGCAGAGTGGTGTTTCTGCGATCCGTAATATCCTACAAAAACCTAAAAAGAAAACAAAAGGTAATTTGGACGTTTTGATCATAGGTGCAGGACCTTCTGGAGTTGCCGCAGGAATTGAAGCAAAGAAGAACGGCTTGGACTTTCTTATCTTAGAGGCAAACCAACCTTTTCATATGATCACAAGTTATCCTAAGGGCAAACCGATCTTTGCAGAACCTTCCGAACTAGAAGTTGATTCTCCCATCCAGATCAAAGATACGACCAAGGAAGATCTTCTGGAATCCTTGGAATCTACATTAAAAAAACATAAACTTCCTATCTTAAATGGGGAGAGGGTAGAAACAATTCTTCCTTCCAAAGGATCCGATTCCGGGTTTAGTATCCAGACGGAATCTGGAAAAAAATTCCATTCTTCATATGTTCTACTCGCGATCGGAAAATCTGGGGACAGTAGACGTCTGGGAATTCCAGGAGAAGATCATGAAAACATTTTTCATAGACTGATAGACCCGCAGGACTTCCGAGGACAAAAAACTTTGGTGGTAGGAGGAGGAGACAGCGCGATCGAAGCAGCATTATCCTTAGTAGATGTTTCTTCTTCCGTTACCTTATCTTATAGAGAATCCGAAATTTCCAGACCAAAAGAAGAGAATAAACTTAAATTCCAAAAAGCAGTCCAAGAAAATAAGATCCAGTTTTTACCAAATTCAACTGTGGAAAAATTCGAATCCAAACAAGTTCTACTCAAACAAAGATCTAAAACAAGAAAAGAAAAAATAGATTCCTCCCTAGTGTTGATCGGTTCAGAAGCCCCACTCCCCTTTTTGAAAAAATTAGGGATAAAGATAAGAAACTCATTCAATTCTAAAGAAATACTTGGATTTGTTTCCTTATTTTCTTTTGCATTATTTTTATATTTCGGTAAGGCATCTTTTTACGCTTCTAATTGGTATTCTTGGGTGGCATTAGTTTCCGGAATCGTATTTGCAACTTCTTCCGTTCGATTTCTATTCTCCAAAGAGACATTCTCATCCTGGAGATGGAGAACATTCAAAAATCTTTATTTGATTTCTGCTGCATTATATTTCTCAGGAGTATACCTAAGCGCTAAATATATAGGATTCTATTTATTCGGGAAATATCCGAGCTTTCATTATACGGTTCTATATTCTACGACCATTTTATTTTTCGGGATCAGAAGGATCTGGGTCAGACCTACGCAGTATATAAAATTACAAACTATAACTTTAATCCTAATTCAGATATTTCCTCTCTTCTTATTGCCTGAGATCATTCTTCCTTTCTTGGGAGACAAGGGACTATTAGGTCCTTCTAATGGATTCTTGCTTACTCAGGTTTTTCCGGATGGGGCATATTGGAAAGCATACGGATTCATCCTTGCTTGGCCTTTAAATATGGGAGTTCTGTATGACGGAGGGATCACCACCTTCTGGTTAATTTATGGATTTCTAATGAGTTTCGGACTAATTCCATACCTTGTTTATAAATATGGAAAAGGTGCTTATTGTGGATGGATCTGTTCCTGTGGCGGTTTGGCGGAAACCCTAGGTGATGAATATAGAAACAGAATGCCTCATGGAAAATTTGCATACAAGCTTGAACATTCAGGCCAATGGATATTACTCATTGCAGCAATTCTCACCATTGCAAAACTGATCGGAAGTTCGGGGCAATTTTTCTGGCCCTTGGAATTTGGCGCAGACTCAGTCAAAGTATATTATGATTTAATTGTGGACCTGGGCCTTGGAGGAGTTGTAGGGGTCGGAGCCTATTTTATGTTCTCCGGTAGAATATGGTGCAGAATGTTCTGCCCACTTTCTGCACTCATGCATATCTACGCCAAGTTCAGCAAGTTCAGGATCTTCTCCGAGAAAAAAAGATGTATCTCTTGTAATATTTGCACTTCCGTTTGCCACCAAGGAATTGACGTGATGAATTATGCAAACAAGGGAAGGCCAATGGACAGCGTACAATGTGTCAGATGTTCTGCTTGCGTGGTGAATTGTCCCACTCAAGTTCTTTCTTTCGGAAATTTAGAAAAGAATGGACAGGTATTAGATAGATTAAAAGCAGTTTTATAAAAGTATCAGATTTTCTTCTTGTCAATTTATTGTACTAGGAGACAATCCCCTGCCTATGAGTTCGTTTCTTACGCATGTCCAAGATAGATTAAAAGTTTGCGGTCCATTATCTTATAAGAATATGTTCGGAGGTTTCGGGGTCTATTCCGGATCTCAAATTTTTGCAATGGTCATCAAAGACCGTTTGTATTTCAGAGTGGGACAATCCAACCAAGCAGAGTATGAATCTTCAGGAATGGCACCGTTTACCTATGCAGGTAAAGACGGAAAACTTGTCAGAGTCTCCTACTGGGAAGTTCCGGAAGAAGTGTTAGAAGATGATGAAGACCTTGTATTTTGGTTCAGAAAATCTTTGGCAGAAGCAAACAAAGCTTCTTCTTTAAAAAAGAAAACAGTTCCAAAGAAGAAGACCACAAAATTAAAAATCTCTTCTTCCAAGAAGGCAGTGGCAAAGAAAAAAGCGGCCCGCAAAAAATCTGTCAAACGTGTATCTAAAAAAGCCGCACCCAAACGTAAGGTTGCTGCGAAAAAGAAAAGAGCCGGCTCGCGTTAGAACTCCTACAAACTGAGAAATATCAACTCTCTTAGCCTTGGTCGGCCGGTAGTTTTTTCAATTTACTTTATTGAGCCGACTGTTACTCTGGAAGAATGAAATCGAGATCCTTGAAAGTTCTGGTGGCTTGTGCCTTACTTTCTATTCTCGTACCTGCATTTAATTGTGGTCCTTTTTGCGAAATCGAAGCGGGTGCTTCCGAATCTTCTCCCTGCCATCAGGATCAAAATAGGGACAGCGGACCTGTATGTGATTGGGATCTTGTTTCTATTAAAAAGGAAATAGAGGATTCCCGTTCCATTCTATCCTTTCCTGTCCAAGTTTTTGAACATTATAGAATTGGTTTGGAGAATCTAGTTCGTATTTCCTCTTTCTCCCCTTTCCAAATCGAATTCCAAAAACTTTCCAACTCGGAAACACTCACCCATCTCTCATTTATCAGAATTTTGATTTAGATCTCACATTATAATTTTCTGTTTTTATAATGTGAGGTTATTGTGCGTTTTTATTATATACTCGTATTCGCATCTTTTTTTGGAATATTATTCCTCCCTGCCCAGGCTTCGGAGAATGATACAGGAAAAGAATTAGACTTGAATTCCATCATGACGATCGCGGAGAAAAATTCTCCTTTGCTCACTGCGATCCATTCCGACTTAGAAAGCCTTTTTTATAGAAGGAGGCAGGAAGGTAAAACCCAGAATCCTTCCGTTTATATTGATTACGGTCAAAGGAAAGCCGCGGACGAATCCGGAGCAGAATATGCCGTCCAAATAGAGCAGCCTGTTTATTTTCCCGGAAGGAAGGAACTCAAACAACTCTTAGTAGATAATGATTCCAAGATCAAAGAAATCCAACAAATCGAAGCATTCAACTCAATCCGTCTGAGTTCAATCAAATTTGCTTATCGTTACTTGGTAGCGGCAGATAAAAAGAATCACGTCAAAGAAAGACTTAAAAGACTTTCTTTGATAGAAAGTTATATCAAAGCCAGACCTTTCTTCACTCCCCAGGCAAAAACGGATCTATTTATCATAGAGACCAAAATTTTAGCCCTACGAAAACATTTTAACGATCTGGAACTAGGGGCCGCAAAAGATTACGAATCCTTAAACTTATATTTAAGACAAGAATTCGTCCCGAATCTAAAAATCCCTTATTTCAGATCAGGAGTAAAATTCGATCGTAAGGACCTGGAAAAAAAAGCCGTATCTCAAAACCCTTCTATCCTTGCCGCCAAGGGAGAATTAGATAAAGCTCGGACAGAACTTAGATTGGCAAACTTAGAGAAATATCCGGATTATTCCATTACAAGTCAGATCGGAGAGGATAAGTCCGGAGTTGCGAACAGATTTTACGATTTTGGATTAAAGTTCAGAATTCCAGTTTGGGACCAATTCCAAAACAAAGTAGCTTCTGCCGAGACAAACATGAAATCAAAGCAAGATAGACTAATATATCAGGAAAATTTAATACAAACTTCCTTTAACCAATCATTCTTGGAATATGAACAATCCAAAATGAATCTAAAACTATATGATCTCACTCAGTTAGACCGGATAGATAGAGATCTGAACTTTGCCGATATGGAGTTCAAGCGGGGAAGGATCCAACTCATCAGTTATCTGGAATTGGAAAACCAGCTACACGAAACACATCATGCTGTTCTGGACGCCCAAATTTCCCATTTGGAAAGTCTTTTAAACCTGCTTTATATCACTAACGAAAAAGATATTTTAGGAGTAATGGGCAATGCTAGCCAGACTTTTGAATACCAGCCTAAATAACCCATTCCTATCCGTAGGACTGGTTTCGTTTTTATTAATATTCTCATTTTATACTTTAAACGAAGTCCCTATAGATGCGGTGCCGGACATCACCAATGTCCAAGTAATCGTCACAACTGACACCGGCTCCTTGGATCCGGAACAAGTGGAGAAAGTGATCACTTTTCCCTTGGAAACAGAACTTTTAGGCCTACCAAATCTAATAGATGTACGTTCCGTATCTAAATTCGGTTTATCTAATATATCTTTGATCTTCAAGGAAACCACGGATATTTATCAGGCAAGAGCTATGGTGGCGGAAAGAATCGCCAGCGCAAAGGAAAAACTTCCACCCGGTGCCACTCCTACAATCGTTCCAAACACTACAGGCCTCGGAGAGATCTTTTTCTATTCTGTGGAAGCTATTCCTGATTCCGAATTGGACAAACTTCCAGAAGAGAAAAAACTTTTGTTTTTAAGAACTGTTCAGGATTACGTGGTCCGCCCTCAGATCAAAGCAATGGTCCCGGGAATTGTGGAAGTGGATTCCAATGGAGGATACGAAAAAGAGATCCATATAGATGTGGATCCTAACAGAATGAAACGTTGGGGACTTTCTATCGATCAGATCATCAGAGATATTTCTACGATTGGAGAAAGTTTCGGTGGCGGATTCATAGAGAATTCAGGCAAAATTTCCATCGTAAGAGCTTATGGACTTAAAAGAAATCTGAACGAGATCTCTGCAATTTCCGTTAGAAGAACTCTCACGGGTGCCTCGGTAAAAGTTTCGGATATAGCTGATGTGAATGAACACGGCACACCAAGATTAGGAGGAGCAAGCTCTAACGGAAAAGAGATCGTATTAGGCACTGCGTTAATGTTAAAAGGAGAAAATAGTTACAAAGTAAACGAAGATCTCCACAAAGCAGTTTCAAATTTAAGTCTGCCTGAAAACGTTAGAGTAAGAATTTTATTAGAAAGATCCTTCTTGATACAATCCACCATCAAGACTGTCCTAAAAAACCTAGGAGAAGGTGCAATCCTAGTCATACTTACACTTTTTCTAATATTATTCAACTTAAGAGCTTCCCTGATCGTGGCATTGATCATACCGGGCTCTATGCTGCTTGCTTCCATTTGTATGAGATTTTTCGGGATCTCTGCCAATCTAATGAGTTTGGGAGCGATCGATTTCGGACTATTAGTGGACGCATCCATTGTTATCACTGAAAATGTTCTGTCTAAATTCGAGACTGGAAAATTTACAAGCAATGAAGAAAAACGTAAAGTTATCCTGGATTCTTCCCTAGAAGTTTTAAAGCCCGTATCTTTCGGGATATTAGTGATCATGTTAGTCTATGTCCCGATCCTTACTCTGGATGGGATACCAGGAAGAATGTTCCGACCTATGGCAGAAACAGTGCTTCTTGCATTGGGATTTAGTTTATTCTTAGCAGTGTTCCTTCTTCCTCCCCTTTTATACTTCTTCTTATCACCTAAAAATTTAGGAGCGCATAGCAAGAAGAAGGACAGTAAGATCATAAATTGGTACGCGGAAAAATTACCTAAGATCTTGGACCAACCTCGCAAGATCATTATATATTCATTAATATTCTTCGCAGTTACACTTCTTATCTATTTTAGAATGGGAACAGTATTCCTTCCAAAATTAACGGAAGGGGATCTGATGTTAGTCATTGTTCGAAACGGAAACACAGGACTGGAGGAAAGTTTAAAAGAACAGAAAGAATTAGAACTTTTTCTTGGGCAACTGCCTGAAGTGGAAAGTGTATTCTCCAGGATAGGAACAAGCTCGGTTGCAAACGATCCGATGGGTCCATTCAATGCGGACACATTCATCATTCTAAAAAAAGATATTCTTCCGAATCTTTTAGAAAAGAACACATGGGAAAAATTTCTAGATAAGATAGAAACAACTGTAAAAGAAAAATTCCCTGAATCAGAACTAACCCTAAGTCAACCATTAGAAGCGAGATTCAACGAACTACTTGAAGGAAGTAGAGCGGATATAAGTGTTCGGATCTTAGGAAAAGATCTTAACGTCTTATTACAACTCCAGGAAGAATTAAAAAACACGTTACAAAAGATCCCGGGAGCCGCAGAGGTAGAATTAGACCCTATCATGGCATTAAGAAAATCGAATGTAATCGATGTGATCCCTGATAGCAATAAACTCAAATACTATAATATCTCCTTACCTCTATTTAACTCCGTTTTAGAAAGTTCCATGAGTGGCTTTGAATTAGGAGGATTTTACGAAGAAGAAGTTAGATTCCCTATCAAGATCAGACTCTCTGAAGAATTCCGGAACAGAGAATCAGAAATTGGAGATATTAATGTAGGAACGGAAGATGGAGGAACTGTACCGATACGACTTTTAGCCTCTATCCAAAAAAGGGAGAAGGTCATGACAATTTCCAGAAATAAATCCAGAAGATTTGTCGCCGTTTCTGTAAACTTAAGAGGCCGAGATTTAGAAGGATTTTATAAGGAAGCAATCTCAGAAGTTTCTAAATTACAGATCCCTAATGGATATTCTATCTTCTGGGGAGGACAGATCGAAAATCTTTCCCAGGCAAAAGAGAAACTTTCCGTAATAATTCCCGCAACATTGTTTATGATATTTACCGTTCTATACTTAGGACTCAGATCTATTAAACAAGCATTGCTAGTATTCTTCTGTGTTCCATTCGCATTAACAGGAGGAATTTGGTTCCTTTTCCTTAGAGGAATGGACTTAAGTGTTTCTGCATTCGTAGGATGTATCGCCCTTTCGGGAATTGCGGTCTTGAACGGACTCGTTAAACTTTACACAATAGATCGAATCCGAGAAGAAAGTAGATTAAGTGTAAGAGAAGCAGTATTAGAAGGTGCAGTCAGCCGTATTCGCCCAGTAGTCATGACTGCGCTCGTCGCTTCTTTCGGATTTATTCCTATGGCATTCGGAACTGGATTAGGTGCGGAAGTTCAAAAACCTCTGGCCACTGTAGTGATCGGAGGAATTTTTTCTTCCACGATCCTAACCCTGGTATTAATGCCTGCGTTCTACTATTGGTTAGAAAAAGAATAAACCATGCTTATCATCCGACTGAGAGTTAACAACCGCAGCCGGATGATTTTCGAGCTCCTTTCTTCTTCTTAAAAGAAATCCAAAACCAAATTCCTGCAAAAACAATCCCAATCGCTGGCACCATATATCTTTCTAGATCCAAAAGATTTCCTAAAATTTCTGCAGAGACCCATCCGAAAAGTAAAGGAGCTAAACAAGATAAACATAAGATCCCAGCTAGCAAAACCGAAAGTTTGGTGAAAGATTTTACTTTGGCTGGAACTCCTTGATTCTCTTTTTTCCGATCCAAAAAGGCGGATCTGAAAAAATTTACCCCTTCTTTGCTAGAAGAGATCTGAATCATATGTCCATTCTGATTTTTCTCCAATTTGAATTCTAAAAATGGGCAACATTGGTGTTCTTTGGAAAACCATTCTGTTAATTCTTCTGCGGATAAGGAATGATCAAAATAAAGTTCTAATCCTTCTTCCGTTTCCAAAAATCCTTTAGCACGATCCAATACCTTTTCCGAATGAGAAATATGGGACCTTCTTTCCTCGTTCGTAAATACTGTTAAATCACAGGCTATAGGTGTTTCTTTTTTTGTTAACATAGTCAACCTCCTGACTGAAAACAGGTCCAATATACAGGTTGGAGTTAGGTCCAAGGTCAATAGCTGAGGCAAAAATTTTATGCAAGAAAACAGAAATTTTTTAATAGGTCAATTAGCGGAGAAGGTAGGTGTTTCAACGGATACTGTTCGTTATTATGAAAAAGAAGGACTGATCCGCTCTCATAGGCATACAAATAATTATAGGATCTATTCTGAATCAGATCTTAAAAAGTTGGGTTTTATCTCAGATGCTCAAGGCTCGGGATTTACTCTTAGAGAGATAAAGGAACTTTTATCCTTAATAGACGAAGGAAGAAGAGATTGTTCCGATTACGAAAGTGTTGCCAAACAAAAAATAAATGAGATCGATTCCAAGATCAGAGTTTTGGAAGAATATAAGAATTCTTTAAAGTCTTCTCTGGAATGTTGCAGTCCCGAAACAAAAGAATGTAAAAGCCTGCCATCTTTTTAGATCAGCTACATAGTTTAGAATGATTCCTGATAAGAAAAATAATTTACTAAGCTCGAATTTTTTGATTCAATAGAAATTTATTTCTATCTCGATTGTTATTTTAGATTACGGAGAAAAACGATGCTCTCTCGAATTTGCATTTCTTTTGTCATCTTTTCCATAATTATTGCATGTGATAAAGCAGATCCAATTGCTTTAGACGCTTCCAAATCACTACCAGGCTTAGCGGTAGATCTTAGTTTTTCTCAGATTATTTTCAGTACGCCACAATCACACCAAGGGACCTCTGATTATTGGCATTGCTCACTTTCTACCAACTGCCAAAACATATATAGCCTGAACCTAAACCAAGCGGATACTGTAACAGTCACAGTGAATTCAGTTACTGGTGACTCGGTTGTGCGACTGGCTTTATTTTCTGGTTCTACCTTAAATGGAACGAACTTGATTAACGGAGCTACAACCGACAGAGAATGTGGAGGACAGAACGTAAGCGATACAATTGCGATTTCTATCCCAAGTGCAGGACCTTATTCTTTAGCAGTAGGAAGAGACTGGGGAAATAGCGCAGACGCTAGCGGAACCTACGTGCTCACTCTTTCCTCCGCCTTGGTCAGTATGTCCGAATTTGCAAAAATATCTTCGAATACTCCGACTCAATCTTCCGGTTATAGTTGTCCTTAAATTACGCTGCGACAGCTTGCAATTTTTTCTTCAACACTGTAGCAGCCAAAGCATAACCACCGCCTGCTCCGTCTATAAAATGCACTTCTCGCTCTGTTCCTGCATGTAAAAGACAAGTCATTAAGGCCCTATCTGAGATATGAATTCCGAAATGTAATTTGCCCGCCTTCTCCGCTTCCTCCAAGCTGGACTCTAATTTTTTTCGATCGATAGTATCCGTTGCAAATACCATTTTGAAGGTTCCGTCGAATTTTCTAAAATCGGAAGAGATGATCTGATAGTTTTTCAATTTGTTTAGTTTATAATGAAATGCTTTTAAAGGTAGATTCCAGCGAATCGCAAGTTCAGCACCATACGTCTCGAACTTGATCTTCCAAAGATATAATTTTTTTAATATACTATTTCCTTTGGAAGAAGCCATCGCCTCCTTATTCAGAACGGAAGAAGAATGTTCTATTATCAAATTTTCCTCCCGCAATGGATGATATTCCCTTTCAGAACCATATAAAGAATCGATTAAGGACAATAGACCGGAAAGGGTTTTTGCTGCTTCTGAATCGGAATCCGAATTGATCTTTACGATGAGTGCGACCATTTCACCTTTCGGACTCTGTATATCCTTCCATCTACAAGTAAAACCGGAAAAATCAGCGCGAATATTTGGAATATAAGAATTATCTGTTAGATACTTGGAGTTAGGCTCCTTGATCTTGATCTCCGCATATGCCACACCGGTTCCGCCTAAAACAGCCTGAGTATAATGTTTAGAGATCCTAAGTTTGGCCATAGTCAGACTATAACCTGCTTCATAAATTGCGGAGACAGGCACAAATCCGATCCGGAGATCTAGTTTAAAGTAGTCTCGCACAAATTCTCTTGTATCCGCAAGGATATCCTGGATCTCATTTAATCGTGACCCTGGAAGTAAGATGGTCACTCCATCTCCCCCAAAGAAGAATGGAAACTCCATATCCTTAAGAAGATTTGTAATCCCCATTAAGGTCAGCCCCCCAGCCATATTCACATCCTTATATCTGCCTTCTAAAATCGCTTCAGTCGACTTTACTATGTCCGTAACGATCACAATCCAATCATCCGGGACCTTTCTATAATGTTTGCTATCAGTAACTTCTGAAAATTGGGAAATCTCAGGAAGATCCTTATAAAAGTTTGTGGTAGAATGTGAGAGGATATTCATCGAGTGGCCTACCGAACTTTGACTGTCTTTCCGCGCAAAAGGCAATGCTTTTTTCCAACTCGTAATATTTGATTTGGGAATAGTGGATGCAAAAGCTTTTCATAAAGGTTCGCATGGCAAAACCGCTGGAATCGGAACAAAATAGAATGAAGGCTACAGAAGAAAGCGAATCCAGAATAATTACTTCTTTCTCAGATCTACAAGAAAGGATCTTGGAAAAAGGTAAGGAATTATTTCGTTTAAGTGATTCCTTTGAAGATGGTTTTTTTAGCACATACAGATTATTCTCCAAAAGTCTTTTGTTTTTGGAAAACCGCCCACTTTTAAAACTACAGGCGTTCAGATTTGCCGATCTATTCCCTAGCCTAAGTTCTCTTTCATCTATCTCCCGTTATATCCGGATCTATTTTGTTGAAACTCCAACAGAACTTCCTAAATGGATCTTGTTATTTCTTTCCGTATTTCTATCCAATCGACTCAGTTCCGCATTTGTAGCATTAGGCGCTAAGATAGGGATCCAACTCACTGCAAAATTTTTTATTTTAGGCAGGACCTACGGTTCTGATCGTAAAAAGATCTTAAGCAGATACAAAAATGGGATCTGCTCCACAATAGACATATTGGGAGAAGCTGTGCTCTCCGAAAAAGAAGCGGAACGTTATACCTCAGAATATCTAGTTTTATTGGAAGAAATTTCCAAGGATAAAGAACTTTTCGAAATACGTAACTCCAAATTTCCAGGAGAGCCTACCGGGAACGTTTCAGTAAAATGTTCTTCTTTGTATTCTCAATTAGATCCTCTTGCACATGAATCTTCCGTAACTCATCTAATAGAGAAGTTAAGGCCAATCCTTAAATCTGCTGTTTCTAAAAATATTTTTATCAATCTGGATATGGAGCAGTATGAGACCAAGGATATCATTATGGACACTGCATTCCGGATCTTTGCAGATCCTGAATTCCAAGACTATCCTCATTTCGGGATCGTGGTCCAAGCATATCTCAAAACTTCTCAAAAAGATCTGCAAAAGGTAATCGAATATTCTAAAAAACGAAAGTATCCTCTGACTGTTCGTTTGGTAAAAGGCGCTTATTGGGAATATGAAATGACCCAGGCTGCCCAGAAAGGATGGGAGCCCCCGGTTTTTCTCATTAAATCCGACACGGATAGAAATTATGAAGAATGTTCAGTGCTCTTACTCAAGTCTTACCCTCATATTCGACCTGCATTCGGTTCTCATAATATTAGAAGTCTTTCTTCCGCATTTGTAAGAGCTGCCGAGAATTCAGTCCCGGAAAATTTTTTCGAAGTACAGATGTTATATGGAATGGGCAATTCCTATAAGCAAGCAATTCGAAGTTTAGGAATTTCAGTGAGAGAATATTCTCCAATCGGCGAAGTAATCCCTGGTATGGCCTACTTAGTAAGAAGGTTACTCGAAAATTCCACCAACGAAGGCTTTCTGAAAAACATCAATGCGAATAGTAAAGATAGGGAGCGATTATTGTATTTGGAGAATCCAAAATTAAAATGAACTATCATCATAATTCCAATTTTCAAAATGAAACCCTAAGAGATTTTTCGAGAGAAGAAGAAAGATCCATTTTAAACAAAGGATTTGTTTCTATCCGAAAAGAATTTCCAATACAAGTGTATCCTATTATCTCCGGAAAAACAAAAAAATCTTCTTTGATTGTTCCGACTCAAAATCCGGCAAATACATCGGAAAAAATCGCAGATATACATTATGCTTCCATAAAGGATGCGGAAGAAGCAACAAAATACTCAGTCCAATTTTTTGAAACTTGGAAAAGCACGAAGCCAGATATCAGAATTGGATTCTTAAAAAAAGCGGCAAACATTCTACGCTCACAAAAAGCAGAGCTGACCGCATTGATATCTTTAGAAGTAGGAAAAGGGATCAAGGACATAGATGCGGAAATAGCAGAGGCAATCGATTTCTGTGAATTTTATGCGAAAGAAGCAGAGAATATTTTTCAACCCAGAAAAAGAGACCTATTGGGAGAAGAGAATATTTATACATATATACCAAGAGGAGTCACCTTGGTAGTAGCTCCCTGGAACTTTCCCTTAGCAATCCTTTGTGGAATGACGGTGGCTCCTTTAGTCGCCGGAAATCCAGTCATCATGAAACCCGCAGAACAATCTTCTGCAATTGCATTCAAACTTTTTAATATATTAATAGAAGCCGGCATTCCTTCATCTGCACTTCATTTTTTACCCGGAAAAGGAGAAGAGATCGGGGCTTATTTAGTAAAACATCCTGAAATCCATACGATCAATTTTACGGGCTCCAGAGCAGTCGGATTAGGAATGATCAGAGAGGCAGCTTCTCAAAATCTAAAATTTGTGAAAAAAGTAGTCGCTGAGATGGGAGGCAAAAATGCTTTGATCGTGGACGAAGACGCGGACCTGGATGAGGCAGTGATAGCATCCATACAATCCGCATTCGGATTCCAAGGACAAAAATGCAGCGCACTTTCTCGTATTATACTTTTGGAATCTAAATATGATACTTTCAAAAATAGATTTATAGATGCTCTACAATCTTTGAAACCAGGATTACCGGAAGATCCATCCGTAAAAGTTGGCCCGGTAATAGATTCTGAATCGAAAACAAGATTGGATGGAATCGCTTCGCAGTTTACCTCTAAAATCCTAAGCAAACTTAAAATAGAAGAAGGCCAAAAACATTCAGGCCATTTCGTAGAACCTATCGTTTTTGAAAGTGAGGACCCTAGTTCTCCTTTAGGGCAAACGGAATTTTTTGGACCTTACGTTACCTTATTCAAAGCTAAAAATTTTGAAGACGCAATGAAAATAGCGAATAACGTAGACTATGCTCTCACCGGAGGAATCTTCTCCAGAAATCCAAAGAATATACAATACGCGAAAGAAAAATTCGAAGTTGGGAACTTATATATTAATAGAGGCATCACTGGAGCTGTAGTAGATAGACAACCATTCGGCGGTTATAAACTTTCAGGGGTGGGAGCAAAGGCAGGCGGCCCTGATTATCTAAAACAATTTTTGGAACCAATTAGCATCACTGAGAATACGATGCGCAGAGGGTTTATTCCGGAAACTTAGGAACTTCTTCTTTTTTTCTTGATTCTATTAATAAGATACCCTCCAATTAGGACCCTCGGATCCGAACATGAAGATCGTCTTATTACACGGAATGTGGTCCAGACCAGACACTCTGGACTCAGTTAGAAAAGTATTAGAACAAAAAGGCCACGAGGTTTTCGCACCTACATTACCATTCCATGTATTGAACAAACCACCTGATCCCGAATTAGGAAAGTATAGACTCGTTGATTATGTTGAATTTATAAAAAAAGAAATTCTAAACAAAGGCTGGGACAAACCTACATTGATCGGTCACTCCATGGGAGGTTGGTTGGCACAAGCATTAGCAGCCGAAGGTTTTGCATCCAGGATCGTATTGTTTGCACCGGCTGCCCCCTTTGGAATTTTTCCATTAGGACCTTCTCCTTTATATACTTTGTTGGAAGTTCCGTTTCGCTGGAAATTTTGGGCGAAACCTTTCAAGCCCACTTATCGTGGAGCCAATTTTGGGTTATTCAATCGAATTCCCAAAGATAAAAGAAAAGAATATTATGATTCTTTAAATTATGAATCCGGCAGAGCACTTTTCGAACTTGCCTTTTGGTTTTTCGACCCTCTCAAAGGAAGCAAAATCCCGGCGGAAAAAGTAAATTGCCCGGTCCTAGTTTTAGCCGGGGAGAAGGATAGGATTATACCGATCCGTGTCACAAAGGCTGTCGCGAGAAGATACGAAAATTCAGAGTTTGTTGCACTACCCAATCATGCCCATTGGCTCACAGACGAACCTGGAAAAGAGAAAATTTTTGAGATCATGTTCGATTGGCTGAAACAAAACAGCTAAAATGCTCAAAAAAACCAATCACCAACCGTTATTAATAAGAAATACATATACGGAGAAATATTAATGAAAGAAGAGATCGGAACATTCGTAAAATCTGCAGTCAAAAGTTCCGCAAAAATATTTTTACTTTCTTCCATAGCGCTCTTTCTTGGATTTATTTTTAATCTGTTTCTATTAGCATTCTGTTTTCCTGAAATGAAAAGTATTGCTTCCAGCCTGGGACCGATGCCTATCGCAAGAGCCGGAGGAATAGGAGCAATACTTGCATTAATCGTAATAGTCCTAGAGTTATGGCCTATCGTTCTTTTAGTGATCGGGTTTGCATTTGTATTCCCTTTCCTTTATTTTCTCGGGATCAAAAAATACCTCTTAGGAAGAGAATTAGGAAATCTTGTCTCGGAGAACAAAACATGGTTCACTGATAATGTTTCCAAAACACTTTCCGAAATGATCAAAAAAAGAGTTGGGTCGGAAAAGATCGATAACTGGGGCAAGTTCATCTCTTCTAAACTGAAAGATCTTCCTACTTTTTTACAAGAGAAGGAAAACTGGCCGAAGGTTCTTCGTTTCATTTTACAAACCTTTTTAAAAAAGATCCGAATCGCTGAATTCGCAGAAGAAGTAGCAGCCGCTTACGAACAAAAAGGGACACAAGACATTTCGGTCTTAGAAGAAATTATAAAAACAAGCCTGAACAAGGCAATAGATAAACAAATGGAACCTTCTCCTCCATTATTTTTCTATATAGTATTCGGAGCAAATTTCGGAATCTTTTTACTAGTTAAAATCTTAGTATAAAAAATGGAATACATCGTAACGAACTTCGAGATTGAACGAATCATTGTTTGAACTTTCTCGGATTTCGTTTATGAAAAAACCAAAACTTCTCCTTCTATCCTTCCTTCTTTCCTGCTGTAGCAGTTATGAAGAAATGGATATGGGGGAAGATAGAGCCTTTCAGAAACTCAAAGAATCCGACACATTCTATCAAGAACATCTCATTCAAAACAATAAAGAAGAAGTTCCGGTGCACTGGATTAGTACTGGATGTAAACCAGGTAAGAATAAGGTCCTTATATTTATCCACGGTTCTCCAGGAACTTGGTCAAATTATCTAAAATACTTAAATGATCCTGAACTATTAAATATGTATTGTATGCTTGGCTTAGACCGTCCAGGTTTCGGAAAATCTTTCGGAGTAATCCCGGATGTGAATGCGCAAGCAGAGAAAATTTTGGGAACTCTGTCGAAACTTCCTGAAATGCAAAAAAGGAAAAAATCAATTTCTATATTAGGACATTCTTATGGAGGCCCAGTCGCAGCAAGAATGGCTTCGATTTCTCCCGAAAAATTCCAATATTTGTTTTTATTAGCTGCTGCGATAGATCCTGAAACAGAAGAAATAAAATGGTACAACAAGATTGCAGATACTTGGATCGCGGGCTTGATCTTACCTGATGAATGGACTCATAGTAATTCGGAAATGTTACCCTTAAAGGCACAATTACAAAGTTTAAGCCCAGAATGGAAAAAAATAAAAGCTAAAACAATTGTAGTTCAGGGAGAAGAGGATGGGCTTGTAGATCCTAAAAACCTGGAATTTATTCAGAAAAATTTCTCTGCAGAAACAAAAATATATCTTCTTCCAAAAGAAGGACATTTTCTTCCCTGGAAGAACTACGATCTAATTCATAAATTATTAATAGAGTTCTCGAATTGATCTAAACTTCTAAGATCAGTTTTTTTCCGAGAAAAGTTGCATATTCTTCCGCTACTTTCTTCAACTTCTTTTTAAAATTAGCATTTAAAGGTTTATAAGGAGTTACCTTTAGAATAACATCTTCCTTTTTCAACGCCCTTTGCCAAATCCCATGTACCCAACCATTGATGACCAAGGTAGGTCTAAAAAGATCGTCCGCAGGAGTTAAAAGTCTTTTAGGAGGAGGATCCATACAATCTCTACGATCTGTATATGCTAACAAAAATTCATCAAATGCAGGAAGAAGAAATAATGTGTCAGAGTCCTTATCCACTACATCCATCTTTTTAGGAAGATAATAAATCTGATCATCCTTTTGAAAGTTAATCAAATTTGAGTCAAAACTTTCTATACCTATCTTTGCATCCTTTACATTCAATCCGGACCACCAAACAAAATCCGCTAAGGTCGCCGGTGCTCGTGTATCAAAGTACTTTTTAGTAATATCATAGAGAGCTTCTTCTTTCGGCTTTTTAACTTTTTTAATCTTTGGGATCCATTCTTCGATTAATGCGTAGGTGAAATCCTTATCTCTTCTTGGGCCAAAACAGATCAAACCTTCCAAACCTGCTCTTTGTAGAATATGAGACAATCTGGTCGTATTTGTGATAATTCCTGATTTTTCTAAAATAGAAGATATTTCTTTTCTCGTAAGGAAATTTTGGTTCGAAAGATTTTTAGAAAGAATGGAATAACATTTTTTTAATACTTTGGGATCTAGCTCTATCTTTTTATAATGAGCAGCGTATTTGGAAATGGTAGGAGGACCTAATAAATCCAATAACCAGTAAATGTCTTTGGCAGAAACCACATGTAAGGTTCCCCTCAATGGCCAAGATCTAATGATTTTTTTGTCTAAAAATGCAGACTCCACATCCTCTTCTTTTATGCCGGATCCCCTAACTCCTATGGCCCATTTAGAGGCCGCATAGTCTTGGCCTTGGATAGCACCCAACACTTCGACTACCTTTTCAGGAGAAGAATATTGGTGCTTCGAAACAAGCAGATGTTTTAATCTTGTTAATGCGATATTCACGTAGGTATAACAATTCTATAAATTATACTTTTTCGGGAATCATTTTACTATTTCTTAAATAAACCGACGCAAGTATCGATATAAAAGATTTTTATAAGCATCAAGGATTTTCCTGAACAAATGATGAAAAATACTACCTATTCGAACCAGTAAATGGATCATATTAAAGTTTATGGCGGAAGCGCTTAAGAATTTTTACAACGACAAGGCTCTATTGGAAATAGGAGCCCAGTTTTCCACAGTATTATCTCATAAACAGCCGGAAGATTGGCTCCAAGAGATCAAAGGGAAAGATTGGAAGAAGCTGGAACTCAAACAAAGGATTAAAAGAATTGCAGAAGTTTTATCAAATTCTCTTCCAAAACCTTTTCCAAACGCAGTTTCTCCTTTATTAAAAATTTCGAAAGTTCTCGAGAAAAAATTCCAAGGCACCCAAAGGTTTTATATAATTTTCTTAGGGGAAGTTGTAGAAATTTCTGGCATCGACTATCCGGAAGAATCTTTGTATTGTATGGAAAGGATCACACAGATCATCTCTTGCGAATTTTCCATTCGAGAGTTTTTGATCCGATACCCGGATATCACTTGGAAAAAAATGTCAGAATGGTCCAAACATTCTCACCCAGCAACAAGAAGATTAGCAAGTGAAGGCTCTCGCCCTAGATTGCCTTGGGGGAAAGGAATCCCAGGATTAAAAAAAGATCCTAAAAAAACTCTATCCATTTTAGAAAACTTAAAAAATGATCCAGATGAAGTGGTTAGAAGAAGTGTGGCCAATCATTTAAACGATATCTCCAAAGATCACCCAGACTTAGTGATTACGATTGCAAAAAAATGGAAGGGTAAATCCGAAAATACGGATCTTCTATTAAAACATGCGCTTAGAGGTTTGTTAAAACAAGGCAACTCGGATACACTTTCTATCTTCGGATTCCCAAGAAGTAAATCCGTTAAAATTTCCAAGTTGGAACTCCAACCTAAAACAGTAGAGATCGGAAAACATCTAGTCTATCGATTTGAGATGAAGTCGGAGGCAAAAGAACCTACTCTCTATAGATTAGAATCTAAGATCCATTATCTGAAATTTTCCGGAAAATTTTCCATAAAAGTATTTCAAATAGAAGAAAGGGAATTTTCTCCGAATGAAACAAAAGTTTATGAAAGAAAACAATCTTTCCAACAGATGACTACCAGAACACATTCCCCGGGAATCCATAAACTGGAGATTATTGTAAATGGTGAGACAAAAGCAAAAGCGGAATTTAATGTCTCCAAACAACTCGTAAAAAAATAAAGACAATCCAAGGTCAACGCATGAATCTATTATTACCCGTAATCTTCGCACTTCTTTCCGGACTCGCGATGTCCATACAACCAGGCATTAACTCCATATTAGGAAAAAATATAGAAAGCCCTTGGCTTGCTTCCACGATTTCCTTTTTCGTTGGAACGATCGCATTAGGGATCATAACGTTTGCTTTAGGCGAAATGAAATCCACTTCTTTTATATTACAAACAATCAAAGAGCAGCCTTGGTGGATTTGGGTTGGAGGATTTTTAGGAGCAATCGTTGTTACTTCCTCTTTAGTTTTTGCTCCAAAATTAGGGGCCACAAGTTGGATCGCTCTATTTTTATTAGGACAGGTAGTAACTTCTATCTTACTAGAAAAATGGGGAGTATTAGGATTTCCTGAAAAACCAATTTCAATTCAAAAGATGATCGGCTTAGGATTGTTAATCCTAAGCGCTTGGCTAGTAAGAAAGGGATGATCTAAATTCGAAAGATCGAGGCAACTTCAATGGGTTAATCTGCAAATACAATTTTGTTCAAAATTTTGTAGGAGCTCCTACAAAGCACTGATCTCAATTGGAATCCGCCTCCAGCAATGCCGCGGTAGTGATGCGAAGGTCATTAGTCCGGGCTTGCCCCGGATGAGCGCGAATGCGCGAAACCGTAGCAGCACGACCACCGCGAAGCGGGAGGACCGCCCAGGAAAATTATAAGAAAGAAAATTATATTTTTCTAATAATCTTCGTCAGACCAGCCAACATCTTTCAGGAAGTCTTCATAAGAACCGTCAAAAATCCGGATCGTATCGTTGTCAAAAACGATCAGCTTGGTAGCAACGGCTCTAAGATGCATTTCATTGTGAGTTACCATGATAAGAGAGCCTTCGAACTCATCGATGGCCTCAATCAATGCATCGCATGATTGCATGTCCAAGTGGTTGGTAGGCTCGTCCAAAAATAGAAGATGGCAAGGAGTGACCAAAATTTTTCCGAGCATCACTCTGCTCTTTTCGCCACCCGAAAGAACCTTGATCTTTTTCAAAGACATATCATCGGAGAACATCAATCCACCGGCGATCGTTCTTGCGAGCCATTCGGTGCAAGACTTATCCGCACTCATAATTTCTTCGGTGACGGTCGCGTTCTCATTTAAGTTCAATTTATTCGTCTGACCAAAATATCCTTCTTTCAATGCAGGATGTTTTTGGATCTTTCCAGAACTTGGTTGGAGCTCCCCAGCAAGAAGTTTGAGAAGAGTGGATTTACCCTTACCATTCTTACCAATAATACAAATTCGATCTCTTTTACCGACGCTCAAAGAAAAGTCGGAAATTAAAAAAGGTTCTTTCCCAGAATATGAAAAAGAAATGTTCTCCGCTGACAACATTTGGCTCGCTGCAAAAGGTGCGGAGTTAAAGTATAATTCCAAACTTTCGATCTCTTCTAACGCCTTCATCTCGCCTTGCTTCTCCAGTTTTTTAACTCTAGATTGAGCGCGACTTGCAAAACTCGCCTTCGCTTTAAATCGAGCGATAAAGATCTCTTCTTGTTTTCTTTTTTTCGCTTCGTTCAAACGAGTCCTTTCGTAAATTTCTTCCGCTTGATTGATCTGATTATAAAGTTTATCCGTATCACCTTGCACCTTGATCGCCTTCGTACGATGGATCGCTGCAGTATGAGTAACTACACTATCCATAAAACTTCTATCGTGAGTGACTAAAATAATCTCGCCTTCCCATTCACGTAGGAATTCCTCAAGCCAACGGATCGTAACGATATCAAGATAGTTGTTCGGCTCATCTAACATCAGTAAGTCGGGACCCGATACGAGAAGTTTTGCCAGATTCATTCGGATCTGATAACCGCCGGAAAATTCTTCCGGACTTCTTTCCAGATCCGCTTCCGAAAAACCCAAACCGGACAAAACTTTTTCAACCTGCCAAGTCTCGTATTCTTCGCCCTCAGGAAGACCAAGCGCACATTCTTCCAACACAGTAGGCTTAGTAAATTTTAAGTGCTGTTGCAAATGCCCGATCTTATAACCCTTCGGCACAGTGATCGAACCGGAATCAGGTTCCACATTCCCCAAAATCATTTGGAACAAAGTAGACTTACCGTGACCATTCCGTCCGACAAGACCCAACTTTTCGCCCCGATTCAAACTCAGATTCAGATCATCGAACAACAGATTAGAAGTATAAGATTTATGAAGATTAGAAATTTTGATCATCTTTAAGTGCGCTCTATATAAGAGCCAGTCCCCAAAGGTCCAGGCTCTCGAAGCCCGGGAATTTTTCCCTATAGGTAAACCTAAGTTTTGGGACGGACTATAAACCAAAGTTTTCCAAGGGTCCAAGATTTCACCTAAAATTGACTGTAGGAATTCCAACAGATCTAAGGATTAGGGCGATTCCCGCGAGTAGGAACTCCAACAACGAAGGCTTCCATCTAATTAGTCGCGGGCCGGGCTACTCCAGGCTTCGCTATCGCTTCGGACTCCTCGCAGAGCTGCGGGGTCCGCTTCGCGCCTTTTGTATCCCTAACGCGGGTTCTAAGATCAAAATGCGACCTTCACAAAACTGGATCTAATACAAGTAATTTCTAAGCGTAAATCATGTTGGAATTCCTACAAAATTTACGCGGAATTTATATTGGAAAAATTAGATTTATATGATATAGGAGGCTTTGCTCTCCCACCAACCCACCTCCACCACCCAATCTAGGGTGGGGCCGTTTTTGTAAATTTACCTTCGATCAAGCTTGGTGTCTCAATTTAAGGTCCGACTCGTTTGACTTTCAGTCACCGACTCGCTCGAGCGGTCGTCTTCTCATTCCCTTAGGTCACTCCGAAGGGGTGGGGCCGTTTTTCTTAAATGAAAATTATAAATGCCTGATCTCTGCCGGTTGATTTTGCCAATTATTATTCAATCCATCTGAATACCAGACAGGAGCTTCCACAAGATCTTTGAGATCTGCATTATCCAAAGTCGATATGGCCACACTTACGAAATCACCACCGATCTCCTCGATATGCCCATCCGAAAAAGTTCTTACCCCACAATTTTTACAGAAATAATGTTTACCACTAAATGTATTAAACTGGTAAAAACCTAAATTCTCGTCTCCGCTCAATAAACGAAATGATTCAGGTTTAATAATAATGGACCAGTTGCGGACCTTTCTGCAGAAGGAACAGTTACATCGTCCTGTGCCCGAACTCAAATCTAAATCCGCTTCGTAACGAACTGAACCGCAATGACAACTTCCAGAATATTTTTTAAGGTTCATAAATAACTCCTTTTCGGATCTCAAAAGTTAATAGAAATTTCGGATCCGTATATGAGTAATTTTACAGATTAAATATGACAAATTCTGTCATATTTATAAACCAAGTTTAGAAAAAATTGAAAATTTCTTCGATTTAAGTAATTGGTGTATTGTTTATTTTGGAAGAAAGAGATGATCGAAAATTTAAATCGGCCTTTTACGGATCTTCTTCTTTTTAGATCTGCCTGCACCGTTTATAAACAAGATCCAAGCCTTCTCAAAATATTTGGACCGTTTAGAATGAGAGCTAAATTCTTTACTTCCTAAAAGAACTTCGTTCAAAGGATATCCGGTCATGATCTGAAGTAATTGTGCCGTCAAAAACTTCGGATCTATCGAATTTAGATCCTTGGATTTTTGCGCAAAAATTACAAGATCTAAGATCCGTAGAAAGGATGGACTTTCTTCGCATTGTAGATTAGATGCAATTTTCGGAATATGTTCCGCTTCTGAAATAGTCATCCTGTAAAAATCGACAATCTCCGCTGAAACAATTAACTCTAATAATCTTCTACAAGATTCCTTTAAAGTTTCCAGGGGATTTTCTCTCTTACATTCTATACTAACGAGTAAATCAAAAAATTTCTGTTTTTGAAATTCCATCACGGCGGAGAAGAGATCCGATTTGGATTCAAATCGTCTGTAAATCGTATGTTTACCTGAGCCACAGGCGAGAGCTACCTGCTCGATAGAAGTGGCAGTAAATCCTTGGGTCGTAAAAAGGGTTAACGCGGTATTCAGTATTCGATCAGATATCCCGTCTGATACATCCTTAGGAGGACGCCCCGTTCTGATCTGCCGGACCTTCTTCGCCATATTACTTATATGAGAATTCCTTTCGAATTGACCATAAGATCTTGTTTCATTTTACAGGGTCAAGAAATCTTCCGAGAAACTTATCAAAAGCCTTATTTATAAATAATTTGACACAGAAAAATCGATTCCAGCTTAATGGAACGATACCGTGCCGTTCTATATTGGAGAATATACAGATGAATCCGAAAGATAAGTTCATATTGGTGCTCGGAGCAACCGGGCAACAAGGAGGAGAAACCGCAAAGTATCTGATCAAAAACGGTTGGAAGGTAAGAGCTTTCACCAGAAACCCTTCTTCCGAAAACTCATTAAAACTGAAAGATCTTGGAGCTGAGATCTTCCAAGGTGATATGCAGGACCCTTCTTCCTTAGATTCTGCAATGCAAGATGTATACGGGGTATTCAGCGTTCAACCACCCGAATGGGAGCCGAACGAATCTACTGATACAAACGAAATTAAAGTAGGAATATCAGTCGCTGATTCAGCCAAAAAAGCAAACGTTTCGTATTTAGTTTATTCTTCTGTGATTGGAGCGGAAAGGCAATCCAGCTTTCGGACTCATAAATGGGAGGTGGAAAAGTACATACATGGCTTAGGAATACCTTTCACAATTTTAAGACCTACCGGCTTTATGGAAAACTTGATCCACTCACGTTCAGGCATACCCGGCGGACTATTGTATGAGACTGTTTCTCCCGATAGTCGCATCCATATGATTTCTGTGGAAGATATAGGAGTATTTGCGGGCTTAGCTTTCGAAAATCCGGAGAAATATTCGGGAAGGACAATTGATCTTGTAGGAGATAGTTTAACTCCATTACAAATTGTAGATATACTTTCTATGTTTTTGGACAGAAGGATAGAATATATGAGGGTACCTCTCGAAACGGTTTATTCTCATAATAAAATCCTAGGCAAATTGACTGAATGGATCAATCGAGAAGGTTATCCAAAAGTAGATCTGGATTCTCTTAGGAAGGAGCATCCTGGTCTTCTCAACTTCCCTCAATGGTTAGAAAAAACAGGAAAAGTAAAGATAGAAGATGCCTCTATCAGACCTTAGGGACTGGCCCGAGCGCTGTTTGCTACTTTTCCGGTCTTAAATTGAGATTATCCCAGTTATTTTTCCAGGATTGGGATTGACCTAATTTTGTAGCAATCGTTACAATGATTCAAAAGATAACTATTCCTAACTGAGGCGGACAAAACTCGAGGAATAGATAGAAAGTCCGCATCGATATATATAATATCTTTTTTATATTCTCTAATGAGCGGTGAAAATCCAAAGGATGGAGACAGACAAATCGAAAATCCAGAACGATTTTATATTAGGAGAATATTATGGGCCAATCGACATCTACAAGAGTCCAGCCAAAAATACGTAAACCGAAATTCCCTTTGGAAGATATCGCCAAAGAAAGAGGTTTCGGAAAAAATATCCCATTCTTTACGGCATTTCTTTCCAGCTTAAGCGTATTATTTCCGGAAGGAGAACGTTTTTTTATTCGTTCAGTCAAAGCATTCAGCGAAGTCGTTGATCCGGCGTTAAAAAAGGAAATAATTGGATTCGCAGGACAAGAAGCAGTCCACGGAAACGTTCATGATAAAATGAACGAAAGATTTGTGGAGATCGGATTAGATTTTCGCAGTCATGAAAAAATGTTCTGCTGGTTGTTTTTCGATATATTAGAAAAAAATATTCTAAAACTTTTTCCTGTTTGGGGAAAAAGACTCGCACTCTCTATCACTGCAGCCGCGGAACATTTTACAGCAACTCTAGGAAGATTTTTACTTTCTCTACCTGAAAAACGTGTAGCTTGGATCGACCCTATCAGCTGGAAAGTGATCGAATGGCATGCTTTAGAAGAATTAGAGCATAAAGCTGTAGCGTATGATGTATATCGTGCTTCCGGTGGCGGATATTTTACTCGTATCCTTGGAATGACGATCGCAGTCCAACTTCTTGGCCTTCTCGCAATCTTTGGGACAATTAGAGCCTTATTCTATTTTGGTATTCCAAATCCTGCTCAAATTGTCAGGGACCTTCGTTTCTTCTTTGGTATTCCAGGTTTTGCTTGGGCTGTGATCTTCTATATATTAGAATATTATATTCCAGGGTTCCATCCAAATGATCAAGACGATCACAAACTTCTGGAGAAGTTTGAGAAAGTGATGACCGCTCACGGATATTAAAAATTCGTTTAAGAGCTCCCGCTTGTTGGAACTCCTACGATAATAATCTGATATAGAACTCGCGGGCCAGCTTACTCCTGATTGCGCGAGTTCTCCCGATAAAGAGTTCCAAACATCCGATCCCAAATCGAAGTATAAAATCCAAAATTAAAATTTTCGTTCTGATGATGCATTGCATGGAAGGTGCTAGTCGTCAATGTGTTGAATAGATTCGAGCGAAGCAATTTCTCCGATAAAGGCTCCACTCCCAAATGACCGATTACACCAAACACAACGTTTAACCCGAGATAAACACTCATACCAAACCAAGAGAAATCATAAACACAAAGCACCAATAACCAAAGTGCCCCAAATCCAAGAGCTTCCAAAGGATTCAGAACAAATAAAGTTAAAGGACGAGGTTTATCGTATCTATGATGGGTTTTATGAGCAAACGGATAAATGAATCCGATGTGCGCAACTCGATGCAATACATACATACCAGCATCCATAACCAAAAGAAGGATTAGAATATCGAGTAACGCGAAAACCCCGATATCACTACGAAATTGAATAGAACCCGTTCTCCAAAGCCAAAGCCCAACCAATGTAACAATAGTATTAAGAAGAATGGTAGAGATTGCAAATAGGATCTCCTTAGATTCGATTTTCGGAGGGATTGAAACAATGCGCCGATGGGCATAACGTATAGACAGAAGATTGCCGATATATACCGAACAAATGAAGATGAGAAGATTTTCAATCAAGAACAATAAAGCAGCCCAAGCATAGGGAATTTCTTGAAGAAATAGAACTACTTCGTTTCCAAAATTATACATAAGTGTTATTGAATTTAAAAATCCACCTTGCATCAAATAGTCGAAGATGTTAATCTATGCCCTATTCTGGAAATTAAAAGTGAAACGCGCATCTATCTTCTTTTATATTTTACTTATATTCTTACAAGTCCAATGTGGGTCTGCTTATTTGCTTTTCGATTCATACAAAAAAAAGATGGAGACCGAGGATGATATATCTCCTCTTCTAGCATTACTAATTGGATCGGGTGGTCTGCTCCCTTTAAACGTTAAGCAAGTCAGTTGGATAAATTTCTCGGCGAGTAGCTTACAATTTTCTCAAGGAGCCGGCGAAACGTTTACGATTTCAATCGTAAACCCGCTAAATTGTAGTTTGGGCAGCGCCATTTCAGTCCAACTCAGTCACGATGGAGTCCCCTTAACTTTGGGCCAAACAGATGCTTATTCTGATGGCTGCATGGGAACAGGGGTAGCTGAAGACTCTACCATATCTATAAGCGGAACTACTGTTGGGAAAGGTCGTGTAATCGCTAAACTTGCATCTAACATCATGTTTTCCAACTATCCCGGCCTGTATGCCGGACAGATTGTCGGTGTTGTAAAGGTAGCCGTTTCTTCTACTGCTCAGACCGTGACTGTAACGTCAGAATAATCAGATAACGGAAAAAGCTGATATTCAGAATAAAATAATACTAAGAATGAAGTATTATTAATTATCCAAAATGCGGTTTCATTCACTTCAATTTTCCTATAGGAAATTAATGCTCACACTACCGCCTCACCTAACACTATAAGGATGTTGGAGTATATCGAATCAAACCTTCGAAGTTTTCCATCCACCTTTTCTGAATAACCAAAGCGTAAACAGTCCTACAGAAGTTTCCGTAATCATACTTGCCCAAAATACTCCAGAGTATCCGTATGAAAGAACCTTTGCCAAAACATAAGCAAAAGGAATTTGAAACACCCAAAAGAAGACCAGATTAATTAACGTAGGAGTGGTAGTATCACCTGATCCATTAAAGGCCTGCACACTCACCATCCACCAAGCATAAACAAAATAAGAATAGGATACGATCCCTAACCACTCAGAACCGATTGCGATCACTTTAGGATCATCACTAAAGATCGACACAAGAGATTCTCTGAAAATAAAATAGACGATAGAAACTCCGATCAGAAATACCATATTCCATACGCCAACAATCCAAACGGACTGTTCTGCACGATCCGGTCTCCCCGCTCCTAAATTCTGACCAACCAAAGTGGCGACAGCGTTCGACATTCCCCAAGAAGGCATCAAAGTAAACATCATGATGCGAAGAGCGATGGTTGCTCCAGCTACAGCTTCACTTCCAAATTCAGAAATAATCCTTACAAGAAAGATCCAAGAAGTCATTCCTATAATAGTTTGTCCAATCCCACCAAGCGAAGTACGAACTATATCAGAAATAATTTTCCAGTGAATACTGATCTGAGAACGAAGCACTCGGATATGATTTCCACCTCTTAGAAGCAGATAGATTTGAAAAATAACTCCGACCCCTCTTCCGATATTTGTAGCAATGGCGGCACCTTCGATACCCATGGCCGGGACAGGACCAAAACCGAAGATAAAGATCGGATCCAGGATCATATTAAGACCATTAGAAATCCATAAAACTCTCATTGCGATTGCTGCGTCACCGGCACCTCTAAAAACCGCATTGAGTCCGAACAAAAGCATGATTACTATATTTCCACCAAAGATCCATTGTGTGTAACGAGATCCATGCTCCACCACCCAAGGATCTCCACCCATCAGTATCAAAAGATCTTTCGCGAACCAAACTCCGAAGATAGCAAAAGGTAAAGAAACAAGTATGGAAAGAAAAACGGATTGGACTGCGGCAATCCCGGCTTGCTCCTTATCACCTTCTCCGATCCTTCTTGCAATGATCGCGGTCACTGCAGTGGACATTCCAATCGCGAGAGAATAAAGAAGAAACAAATACGTTTCCGTAAGCCCAACCGCAGCAACAGCAGAAGGGCCTAAAGCTCCCACAAAATAAATGTCAACGACTGCAAACGCAGACTCCATGACCAATTCCAAAACCATCGGAACAGAGAGCAGAAAGACTGCCTTACCGAGTGAAATTTGGGTATAATCCGCTTCCGTTCCGGTAAGCGCTTTTCTTAATTCCCGCCAAATTGAGCGAGGGCCAGTTTCCCTATTCTCTTTTTTTTGTATTGTTTCCATATATAGCCTGTAGCGCTCATGCTCTGATCTTTTGCCAGAAAAGACAAAACTTTTTATTGATTAATACCAAAAAGCCTAAGTTTGCACCTTCGTTCAGCGTGTTTTTTTAATAAACTTCGACCTATGGAATGTAACATTTTGGCGTTCCCACACGAAAATGTCCGAATCGTAGGATCTACTTCTAAGTGAGTGTGGTCGGGCTACTACGGACTACGCTTCGCTTCGGACTACTCGCCTTCGGCTGCGTGGTCCGCTGCGCGTCCTGCGTATCCCTAACGCGGAGGGAGAAAATTCGTAATTACCTCTAAATTGATTTAAATTCCTAAAAGTTCCCTATACTGAAAATATCCGAAAGAGCTAAGCCGATGAATTATCTCTCCGGTAATTTCGCGGACCGTCGAATCACTATCCGAAATCCCCATCTTTAAAATCTCCCAAAGGTTATCGCCAGGTTTACTATTCCAATAGTAGGAATTTTCTTCGGTAATTGTCTTTATGAATTGCATTGATACCAAAGGATTTTTATGGAAATTTGCTTTTAGGAATTTAAGATAACTTTCGATTCCAAAGTTTCGAAGATTTGATACTTTAATTTTCTTTAGTGTATCAAAGACCAGACCATCAGAAAAAAAGCCGCGGTCAATCCAAACGGAAAACTCTTCATACTCTTCAGAGGATGGACCTTTCTCTAACCTCCATTTCCATAGTGTTTCTGTTCTATCCAACATGAGGGCGTGATTATCAGGAACATTTTTCCCGAGAAACCGAATTGCGTTGGCCTTTAGGAATCCATGAGATAAAGAAAAGAACTTTTCTAAAATCGGATCGTTGCAATCCTTAATTACTTCGTTTCCATATAAATTGACTAATAAGTCCCCTAATCTAAAGGGTCGGATTCCTTTTTCTTCTCTTACTTGGTCGCCTAATTCTTCCAAATATTCAATACTTTCGATAAACCATTCCCGGAAATTTAAATAAATTTCAAGAGAATAGGAACCATATTGAAGATAGGAGTAAAAAAAGATCCGACTTAAATCCTTATTATCATTTAAAAATAAGCTTTGGTTTTCCTTGAACCATTGGGGATTTAACCAGAATAAAAATGCGAAATACTGACCGATGACACATCTATCCGTTTTTCGTTCAGCGTGCTCCCCAGAAAAATGTTCTTTTAAAATAGAATAGACCTTTAAAACTAACTGGTTACTAGGCGCGTTCGAAAGATTCTTTTCCAAAATCCTCCGAAAATAATCATCCAAAAAATAAACTAAACTATGGAGAGCGTTTCCTCGAACAGAATTGATTCCAATAGAAACCAAATCTTGTTCCTTTGATTCGTAATCTTCATCCGGTGAAGAAGAAGAGAGCAAAATGGCAATCCAGTGTAAAAATTCGAAATGCTCAAAATCGTTCTTGGTTATAATTTGCTTATTAAAAATGGTTCTAAGAAAACTCGCCAGCGTGTGTTGTAAATCTATGGTTTCCTGGACAGACTTCTCCTTTACTAAAGTAAAAAGAAATTTCAGATACTCACACAAAATATCTGTTTTTAGTGTTTTTCCGCTATCAAGTGCACTACGAAAACCCCAAAGAAGAGCACCCAAATATAGGTTAGAAATCTCTTCTGAACAAAAATCCTGAATCGAATCTAAGTAACGTTCCGGATTGATCTCAACATCTCTCGAGATTTGTCTCGCCAACCCCTCTGGACTCGGCTCAGTCCATGGATTCTCTCTCTTCTTAAATTCAGTCATCTTTTGGATAATTTCTGCGATAGAAAGCGTAGCCAATTCTTGGTTTTCCAAAGGACTCGTTGGCCCGATAAAAGATTCATGGTAGTATGGAAATTCAGGGCGCGTATAACTATCTTTGAATTTAGCCTTCAAAGCATTAAGATAATTTGCTTTTTCTTTCGGAAGGAATTCTTCTATTGCAGGCAACTTTCGATAATAAAAGTCATCCAAGAACCCCTCTAGCCTGCTCCTTAAATTGAATTCCGAGGCTTCTTTCTTATTTGCTTCTCGATATTCAGCCTCATATTCAATGCATAATTCGGAGGCAATACCGTCCAACCAGCCTCGGTATTGAATCTGCTCTTCCTGTTTCAATTTGGAAAAAGTTTTCGAAAGTAGCAAATAGTATTCATTTGCAAACCTAAGTGGATCTGCAAATGTTTTGTTTTGCAAATATTCTCTAACCTTCTTTCTATCGATTTCCCATCCCTTTTGGCTCACGAGAAAGATCGACATACGGGCAAATACCAACCAATCTTTAGATCCTAATAAACTTAGGACTTCTTCAAAACTTGCCTTGTCTTTTACATAATACAAAATCGCATCACGAAAATAAGGAATAATTTGATCAGATAATTTGTGATTATAGTTCTGGCGATGATCCCAGATGGATGCTCGAGTTATATAGGAGTGATCGTCCCTATAGGATTCGCCTGCTTTTTTCGGAGGATAGGAACTGAATTCTAATGATCGATCCAATAATTCAAAGAGGAATTGAATCAATTTCCATGGTTTCCATTTTTCTAAAATGGGGAAGAAGTAAGAAATAAATTCGATGTAATCGTGACTTGATAACTTAAATCTCGGTTCGGGACTGTACCATGAATTGAGTTCATTCCCTTCAATTATAGTCCTTTTTTCATAATCCCATTTGGGATCAGGAAGCACTGCAAGTATTTCGGACAAGAGCCTAAGCCCAAATTTATCCTGCCCCACCTCAAAAACTCTTTCGATTGCTTTTGAATACAAATCTGTATTAATATATTCTCGCTGGTCCATACGCTGGAACCATTCGAATTCTTTTTCCATCCATCGAAGAAAATAAGTATCCGGCATTTCTAAACAAAGCTTAACGATTTCTTGATGAAGAATAGTATTATCTAAAATTGCTAAGGAATCAATTACTGACCAAACTCTATCGAATTCACCAATTTCGATCAGCCTCCGAAAATAGGCCAAAGGAGGCCAATGAAAATAAGAATCCTGGCGTATAAGCACCTTTTCAAATTCTGAGAATTGGAAATATTTCATTTCCTTGAGAGGATCAAACCAAGCTATAGAAGAAAGTTTCGAAAGAAATATATGAAATAATGGGCTGCCAGGAGCCACTGTATTACGAAATCCGGATGCGACGTTTGTAGATATTTGATTTAAAGATGCGAGTTTTTCTATCTTAACAACGAGGAATAGATACTTTCTTTTAAAACGATCCAGGACTTCATCTAAGATGATTTCAAAATTCTTCCAATGTAGATTAAATTGCTCATTGAAAGCTCGGTACATCAGATTGTTTCTATGAGCAAGCTCATGCAGTCGAATATCACTATCTGAATTTGCAAATTTCAGCCATAATTTTCCCACCTCGGCTTGTGGACTTATGCCCAAGGCAACAAGTGTCTCTGTAATACTAGTAACGTGACCATTAGATTCTCCTTTTTTACCTTTCCCGTTTACTGGAATAACTAACGGTTTTATAAATTCACGAATCGCACTATCAATCTCGCGCATTAGATGGGCAATTAGATGTTGCCTCGATTCTAATTCAGAATCATTTATTAGAGAAATCGCATCCTGAAAGAAAATTCTCGGACCCTCTCCAATATGATGGAGACTACTGATAATTCGCTCTTGTCTTGCCGTAAATTTACTTATTTGAGATTGCGAGGGATCGAACATTATTTACTCAATCCTGGGACATGAGAAACACCAAACCAGCCATCGCCGCCATTGCAAACACATTGACCTGAGTGCTCCGCTTCTTTCCTTCCGTAATGAACCGCGCAAAATGTTCACAATTATTCCCCAACAGGTCATAAGTAGGGTCATTTAAAGCGGTCTTTAACCTAATCTTCGCGGACAAGATATGATGATCTTTTACCTTCCCGATGATGATCCAATCGCTGGACGCATAATTGGCGACATTTCCTTTACCTGCTATCTTTTCAATGACTATCGGGCTTTGACCAGCATTGTGAAATAGACCAGAAACGTTCCCAATATCAATGACGCCATAATGATCTACCAAGTTAAAATATTCTTTAGCAGGTTTTTTGGCTAAGTATAACCCTTTTGTTAATTCAATTTGATTCATATCTTATCCCTCTCTAATTTTTACTTTTAGTTTTTAACAACATTCTGATTTCCGTTTGAAACAATGTTGCACTTCAGACGTCCATCACTCTTGTCATTATTGTTCTCCCATTGGAGAGGACGCAAATTGCTCAGCTCATCTGATCCTTTAGGATTGATATGATCGATTTCCCAACCATACTTAGAGTTACGATTTCCATACTCGTTACGCTTCATCCAAGCAGTGCACTCATCTTTTCGCCAATCCTTTGGATCATTTGGAGATGCCTCTTTTCCTTTCTCCCAAACCTTTTGTATTACATCATCAGTCCAACTCATAGGAACCTTCCTTATTTAAAAATTAATATATCAATAATACTGATATATTAATTATAACATCTTTAGGATTATTATTTTTAATATTTTTTAAATTTTTTCAAAAATTTCGTTGCAAAATTGATATATTATGTCTCATTAGCCCATAAATGGAGAAAAGCTGGGGTGATAAGCTGGATCAATGGATCGGGAAGGCAATTCGAGAGAATCGAAAAAAGGCAAAAATTACCGTAGAGGCCTTATCCGAAGCGACAAATTTATCGAAATCATCTATCGTACAAATCGAAAGAGGGGATCAGTCTACTCCCATTCATAATATTTACAGAATTGCCGAGGTACTAAGTATTGATATCTTGGAGATTTTGCCAACAATGCAAGATTACCGAAAACTTAAATCTGCACCGGTAGATAATCTTTCGCTAGACCGAGTCAGTTCAGAAGAATTATCAAACGTGATGCATTTCTTATCTACTTACAAAAAGGACCCTAAAAGTGCGCGGAAGAAAAAATCCTGAAGCTATTGCAGAAAACCTGCTAAGAGAATTTCCTTCACTCCAAAAACTGCCGATTGCAGTAGAGAAGATCATAGAAAAGAAGGGAATTGATCTGCACATAACTGAATTGCCCAGTGATATTTCTGGTATTCTAAATGTGGAGAATAAACAATATTCCATTTTTGTACAAGAGTCTCACCATGAACATCGACAACGCTTTACGATGGCACATGAATTGGGACATTTTTTAATCCACCATCCCGAAACCACTCATATCGATAGAAAGTCTTACTTTAGGAGTCCACTTTCCTCTACAGCTTTAGATCGTGAAGAAATTGAAGCAAATCGTTTTGCAGCCGCGATCCTTATGCCCAAAGAAATGGTTGAGCAAGAAGTCAAAAAATTTATCGAAACTTATGGGGATGATATCATTGATACAGAAGAAGATAACAATCCTTTGATCACATCCCTTGCGACAAAGTTCAAAGTAAGTCCTGCCGCAATGATGTTACGATTACAGAATTTAGAGATTTTGGATGGGTTTTAAATTTTACTCGGACAATTCCCTCCAAAATCTCTCCCCCCTTCTCCTCCGCCTTCTCCAGTCCCTTTTCCAACTCATCGCATAACGCCAAAAGCTGGTCCACTTTTTCCACAATCCGTTTTTGTTCCGCCAAGGGGGGAAGGGAAATAGGAAATTTAGAAAGCTTCGCCATACTTAATCCTTCACGCGAAACTCCAACCTGTTCTTTAAAAACTAAATTTTGGAAGAAGTCTGATATGATTAATTTATGTAAATATACGACTATGCTAGGAGTAAATGTTCTTAATATAGCTACGTGCTGTGAAACATTTGCCTCCTCGAAATTCAAAGGAAAAATTGTCGAACGCCCAATTGATGCACCCGTAATATTTAGAAGAATATCATTTCCTATTACTTTTGTTCCTTTCATTTTTTCATGGATTACTTTTGCTATCCGAGCTACGTCATCCAAATATAAACCATCATTCCAAACATTTTGAGATCTTAAAAACATGATTCCATCAGAGGTGTACACAGATTTTCCACCTAAAGGAGTACTTCCAGCCCCGTATTTCTGAAGCACCTCCCCCAATCTCACCCACTCCCATCCCTTCGGAATGGCGAAAGGCTTCTCCTCTTCCTTCACCGGAGGCAGTGCCTCACTCTTTTTAATCTTCCCTTCCGCCACCAAACGCGCCTGCTCTGCTTGGATCTCTTTCAATAACTCACTCGCAGGCTGGTCGTTTGGATCCTGCGGAACTAACTTCCCCATCACCGCGAGTTGCAAAACTGCCTTCCGCAGTTCTTTGACATTTTCTTTTACGCGATAGAGCTCCTGAAAATGGTTGTTGAGAAATTGGAAATGCCTTTGGAAGTCCGCATGCGAATCCGCTTCGAGAATCTGCGTAAGGACTGATTGGTGGAGGTCTTTTCGTTTGGCATCTTTGGATAGTTTGAGCCGTTCCAGTTCATCGCATAACGCAAATAGTTCGTCGATCTTTTCCACGATTCGTTTTTGTTCGGCGAGGGGAGGAAGGGGGAGAATCTTAGAATTGAGAACTTTGAAATGTCTTGCATAACCACGATCATTCAAATCTAAACTTTTCAAACTATGGTAAAAAAACCTTGGTTCAAAGAATCTTTTTGGGCAAAGAGTTTTTACACCATCTGCTCCGATAATAAAATCAAAATCTATATACTTTAAATTCTTAGTATGATCGCCAAAGATAATTATAGGCCTTTCGATTTTAATTAATTTTGATTCATCATCGGAATATCCACCTATTAAAGATTTTCCTTGATCTACGATAGGATATTTTCCTTGATCCAGATAGTCTGAATTTGCAATCTGATTGGACTTTGTTCCAACTGAATAAAAAGAATCAGGAACATTAACCCACTCCCATCCTTTCGGAATGACAAACGGCTTCTCTTCTTCCTTTACGGGTGGCAATGCCTCACTCTTTTTGATCTTCCCTTCTTCCACCAAACGCGCCTTCTCCGCTTGGATCTCTTGTAAGAGTTCGCTCGTTGGCGGGTCGTTTGGATCTTGTTCGACTAGTTTTCCCTGCATCGCAAGGGTGAGGATGAGTTCGCGGAGTTTTTTAATTCCATTCGGGTGTTCGAGGGCTGTGTCAAAATGGGTTTGGAGGAGTGGGTTCATGGGGAAACCTCCCAGTGTCCGCCCTTGTCGGGTCCGATACGTTTGATTTTGCCTTCGGATTGCAAATTCTTTAGAGTCTTCTCTACCGCTCTCGTAGCAAGCCCAGTTTCAATCGCTAAATCGGATATCGTAGCTTCTTGATTTTTACTGAGGAACTTCGCAATTTTCTCCGAACTTTTCTCTGACATCGGGAGGGTAATTCGCAGAAAATCGGCACTAAAATGGAAATGATCTCTGGGATAGGTTTGGAGAATTCTCGGGAGTCCAGAGCCGAGGAATTCTACGATACCAAAATCTTTAAAACCTCGCATCAAGACTTTGTTACGAGGTTTGGAGTAACCCTGGAAAAATTCCTCTTGTTCCTTTCCTGACGAAACGATTTCCCATAAAGGTGTATCAATACTTTCCTTTCCTGTGATTTGCGTTTGGATCCGACTTGATACCATCAAAAACTTATCGGTTCCCCAATGCTTTCATCAGTTCCTGTTTCAGCCGATCACGCACCTGATCCAATTCATCGGAAATAGTTTTATATTCCTGTGCCAATTCCTCGGGGTCACGGTGCACCACATCTACCACATGCGGATTTTTAAAATCGAGATTATAATTGCGAGCGGCTATGTCCTTGGCACTCACCTTCCAGGCAAATTCCGTTTCCTTTCGTTTGTTCCACCATTTTTTTTCCAGGTCAAATTCGCCGATAGTGAGTGGTTTGGAACGCGAATAGGATTTATATCCAGGAGGATAGGGGTGTTCAAAAAACCAGACTTGTTTAGTAGGTCCTCCCTTCTCCAAAAAGAGAATGTTAGTATTGATTCCCGTATACGGACTAAACACACCCTTCGGAAGGCGCACGATCGTATGTAAGTTGAACTCTTCTAGTAACTCTCGCTTGAGATTGGTTTTGGTTCCCTCTCCAAACAAAAATCCATCCGGAAGTACAACTGCCGCACGCCCCGTATCATGTTTGAGTCGGTGCATGATAAGGGCCATAAACAAATCGGCAGTTTCCCTGGTCTGGTATTTTTTGGGAAAATTGTTTTCGATCCCATCTTCTTCCATTCCGCCAAACGGAGGATTGGTGATGATGATATCCACTCTCTCCTTAGGAGAATAATCTATTAAGGAACGACTGAGCGTATTGTCATGACGGATATTTGTCGGAACGTCAATCCCGTGGAGCATCATATTGGTCAGTGCCAACATATGAGGCAGAGGCTTTTTTTCCACACCGTGAATCGTAGTTTGCAAAACCTGTTTGTCTTTGGGTGATTTGACCTGAGTCTTTAAATGTTCAATGGCTGTTGTAAGAAAACCGCCTGTCCCGCAAGCCGGATCCAGAATAGACTCACCAAGTTTGGGATCGATGATATCCACCATAAACTGAGTCACGGCTCTCGGTGTATAGTATTCACCAGCATTCCCTGCTGATTGCAAATCCGCTAAAATCTTTTCATATATATCATTGAACAAATGTCTGTCAGTCGAATTATTAAAATCTAAATCTTCTTCAATGGTGTTGATCACTTGTCTAAGTAAGGTTCCAGATTTCATATAGTTGTAGGCATCCTCAAAGACACTTCCAACCACCCTTCCTTGTGCACTCACACCAGCCTGTGTTGCCAGTTTCTTTAAGGCAGGGAAAAGATTATTGTTCACAAAATCAATCAGCTCTTCCCCGGTCATCCCTTCCGAATTGGATGCCCAACTACTCCACTGAAAGCGCGAGGCGAGTGGAGATTTATAATCTTTAAGGGTTAGTTTCCATTCTTTTTCTTTATCATCAAAAATCTTTAAAAAGAGCAACCATACCATTTGGCTGATTCGTTGGGCATCTCCGTCGACGCCCACATCCTTTCTCATGATATCCTGTATCGATTTTACAAGGGTTCCGATTGCCATTATATTAAATCCAGTTTATGCGTTATAGAGAGCCGATTCAATTTTATGAATCGCTTCTTGGTATCCATCCATTCCTCCGAAATGTTTTAAAATTTCAATTGGAGTTCCAAAATTAGGAAACGGACTTATGGTAAGTATCTGAGTTTCCTCAATAGGGACCACGCCCTGGTCCGCATACTTATCTATAAGCGCCTCTATAACTTTCTTTGCTTGTTCGCCATATTTTACGAAGTAATTCTCCTGTCTCGCTCTCTCTGCCCTCTGCTTTCTAGTCAGTGGAGGTTGGTCCCAAGCGACATGACAGACGATATCAAAAGGATCTAAGTCTCTACCAATTTCTTCTGCAAGAGCTTCAAAAAAAACGCCTTGATTTGCCAATTCTTCAATCACTGCCTGCTTTTTATCCGCGTGATTCCATCTCTGCAAAAAAGCATCCAAAGAAGCGAATTCCTTTTGCAAAGCCTTTCTGGTATAATCTTTCAGAGACTCGGTAATGAGTTTCCCACTTGCATCAAAGTATTGGATCCTCTCGGAACTTACTTTTACTTCCACATTCTGAACAACATATCTTTTAGGTCTAAGCGGTGGATCTGAGATCGTTCCGTCGGAGTCCAAATCATCATCGTCGAAACCATTTCCATCAGGAACTGATGTACCGTCTGAACCCTCCGGATCAGTTTGTTCATCTGGAGGAACTGGAGACTCTTCTCCTTTCGGTTGGTAGATCATGACCGGGTCCCCATCAAAATCTGGATCTGCAAAAAGTTCTGTGGCCTTTTTAAAATCAATTATGGTAAAGTAATATTTATTGTAATCCTCGTTAATGCGGGTCCCGCGACCGATGATTTGTTTGAATTCCGTCATAGACTGAATTCTTTGATCCAGAACGATTAGTTTGCAGGTTTGAGCATCCACGCCAGTGCTCATTAATTTTGAGGTAGTAGCAATGACCGGATATTTGGATTCAGGGAAGATAAAATTATCCAATTCAACTTTCCCCTCTTCATTATCTCCCGTGATCCTCATTATATATTTGGAATTATCTTTCACCAAATCGGAATTTTCATTTACCAGTGCTTGCCTCATTCTTTCCGCATGATCGATATTATCACAGAATACGATCGTCTTATCAAAACGATTTGTCTGTTTAAGATACTCGCTGATTTTTTTCGCAACAAGTTGTGTTCTTTTTTCGAGAACTAAGGTTTTATCAAAGTCTTTTTGATTATAGATTCTATCTTCTACCAGATTCCCGAATTTGTCCTTAGTATCTTTCTCCGGTCTCCATCCGGTAAGATCCTTATCTAAATCAATTCGTACAACTTTATAAGGTGCTAAAAATCCATCCTCAATTCCTTGTCGGAGCGAATACGTATAAATGGGATCTCCAAAGTATTGGATATTCGAAACATCCTTGGTTTCCTTCGGAGTTGCGGTTAATCCGATTTGCGTGGCCGATGAAAAATATTCAAGAATAGTCCTCCAATTAGAATCCTCTGCGGCGCTCCCCCTATGGCATTCATCGATGATAATCAAATCAAAAAAATTAGGACTAAATTGTTTATATATATCTTTTTCCTCTTCTGCTCCAGTAACTGCCTGATATAAGGAGAGATAGATTTCATAAGATTTATTTGCTTGCCTCTTCTGAATCTTGGTCATCGTAGAACCGAACGGTTTAAAGTCATTGGTCATTGTTTGGTCTACGAGAATATTTCGATCAGCTAAGAATAGAATCCTCTTTTTCGTTTTAGATTTCCACAAACGCCAAATGATTTGGAACGCTGTATATGTTTTACCTGTCCCGGTAGCCATTACTAATAAAATACGGTTCTTCCCTTCTGCAATTGCCTCTATCGTTTTATTGATCGCTAGCAATTGATAGTATCGAGGAGTCTTATTACTTCCATCGCTATAATAATCCTGAGTAATGAGCTCCTCTTGCTCTTTGGACAATCCTTTATGTTCCATCCATTTATTCCAAAGTTCAGATGGAGAAGGAAATTTATCTAATGGCAGTTCTTGCTCCATAACTCCATTGTTTGAGATTCGATTATGGAATAGAAAACCATCACCATTAGAGCTAAACACAAAAGGAACCTGAAGAAGTTCTGCATACCCAAGGGCTTGTTGCATTCCAGCGCCAACCGAATAAGAGCTATCCTTTGCCTCAATGACTGCAATGGGAATATTAGGTTTGTAAAAGAGTATATAATCAGCTCTTTTATTCTTTGCGCGAGTATGAAGCTTACCTCGGACAATAATTCTTCCGTTTGTTATTGAATATTCCTCTCGAATCTGCGTGGTTTGGTCCCATCCAGCTGCCTCAATTGCAGGAGTAATAAACTTCGTGCAAATATCTCTTTCTGAATATTCCTTTTTGCTCATTGTGGATATTAAGAATCTTTAATTAACTATGACACATACCAACCAGGGGATTAAGGCGATATGCTGGCGAAATAAATTAGAAACCTAACGTCATAGTTTTGACAAGAATTTAAATTCAGAAAATCTCCTGAATTTGATGATTATAATGCTTTTAATCAAAAGTATACCGGTCGGATAGGAAAAAGAATCGAATCATTGATTAATATCAGGTATTTGATCTTTTGATATTCAAATTTCCCCCCTCCCCACCAAACAAAAAAGCCAGAGTTGTTACTCTGGCTTTTTAAATAAACTTCAACATTGATATAACTGCGAATATCTCACACTGTTGCTGATCATCATATGGATGTTCATGTCGCATAAGCATCTTGTATGGATGCCTATGCGGGGCATCTTTCGATGCCCATTGGCGTTGTTACCGATGAGTAAGAAGTAAGTCTTACTCATTTATTACTTTAATTTCGTAATATGGTCAAGCCTCACGAGCTATTAGTATCACTC
>NZ_RQEY01000011.1 GCF_004770105.1 Leptospira andrefontaineae
TATTTGAACGTTGAGAGTGTAATCTCTTTCGATCAAAGGTGATAAGAAGAAGTTATTCAATCCATACTGCAATGAACCAGGATTTAATAGATTCAAGTTATATGAACGAATAACCTGCTGGGAAGGATTCGTATCTACCGAAAGCCAGGAAACTATTCCGACAGATGAAGTCAAATCGCCCACAATGCTAGGGCCAGTCTGGTTTCCTTGATTCGTTGTGCTCACAAAGAATTCTCCACTTCCTTTCAGTGAAATGGAATTACTACCTAGGGAAAGTTGTCTGCCTCGGATAGTAGACTTACCATTCTCGATATGCTCCCAGAAAGAGAAGATGGTATTTCCAACCAGGATATTTCCACCGGCTTTCTTAGTCGTTCCTGCCAAAGAATTTCCAATCGAAAGAGCGGAATTGATCGCAATACCATCAGTCAAATTAATCCCCATCAAATAAATCCCGGTCCCTGAAGAGAAGGAGATTAACCCAGTCGTTCCAGAAACATAAGTCTTAAATGAATCTACAGCGGTTCCAACTTGGATTAAACCGGTAGACACGGAATTCCCTGTTGTAAGATCAACTACTCGAGTATTTAGAGTATTTGCATGATTTTTAAAGGTAACAAGCCCTCTACCATTCGTTGCCTTTACGGAGATATTTGAAACATAACCAATTTGTTGATTTGTCGTATTGGCCTGCATAGTTCCTGAACCTACAAGAGACGCATTCGTTAAGTCATATACTCTGTAAGTAACTGAATAAAGCGGAGGCGGATCATCAATAGTGTCTGTCCAACTTCTATAATTCTGAACAAGAATTGCTTTCGTTCCATCAACATCAACCTTTGCACCAAAATATCCAGGCACTCCAAAGACGCTACTAACTAGGAATGTAGCCCCTGATGCGGTAACTGTGTTTGCCACTGAGTTAATTTGATAAATACGAGCATTTACTCGTTTCGTCCAACTGATAATATCAGGCATCCACTGATCATTCCAAACAACTATAGCAAGGCCTGTATTTCCAATACCTACGCTGACATTACTAGCTCCGTTCAAGTTAAAAGGCGCAACCCGCGTCTCGACTAACACCGGAGCAGCCCCAATCTGCGCACAAGTATTCAGATCTCTTGCGGTCAGATACATCTGTTTATCATTAGTATAGGCTATCGCAATTTTTCCGTTACTTATTTTTGCATCAAAGACGGTATTAGTCGGCAATCCAGTCGCGATTGTATATTGGGAGGAACATCCATTTGGAGCCAAGCCTGTGGAAATTTGGATAAATTTTCCGAGCAAGTTCGTATCCTTCCGCCAAATTACAAAAGCCTTATCTCCTTCTGAAACTGAAATTGGTTCGCTAACAGAAACTCCTCCTAAATCGCTTAAGATCGTATCAGTAGATATTGTTCCAAAACGATAGGAAAGACCAGAGTTTGTAGATAACTGGAATTTACCATCTGAGAGAAAACTATTGAAGTTTCCTGCATCTGCCCAAGAGTTCCAGTAAGGAACACCTTTATTATAATTTCCCATCCAGTTTACTGCTAAATAATCAGGCGTGTATCCCAAACATCCATAAGGATGGAATAGATTTATCCCGGAACAAGAAACAGAAGAACTATTAGTCAAAAGAGGAAGATATTGAGGGATGGAGTAGTTAGAAGCCGGGGTTGTAGTCGTTTGTGTATACCAATCTGCTAAGAAGGAGTTATCCACAATCAAACGTACATCCGGTGAAGATAAAGAACCAGGAACAGAGACCGAAGTCGTTTTGATATTCTTACTTTTCATCGCAGTGTCGACAACCACGGTGAATGAGCCGTCAGGATATCCTGGAGTAGGAGTAACACTTACTACAG